>JAMLIH010000110.1 GCA_023954255.1 Phyllobacteriaceae bacterium
CCTCGCCGGCGCCTTCAACGGCGATCTGGCCGCACTTCCGCTGAAAGCTGCGAGCGCCGGTGCCGAAAGCTTCGATCTGCTGGTCAACACTTCCAGCATGGGCATGCACGGCCAGCCGCCGATGAGCGGGGAAATCATCGACCTGATTGCGCGACTGCCGGACCATGCGGTGGTTTGCGATATTGTCTACACACCGCTCGAAACGCCATTGCTCAAGGCAGCAAAAGCGCGTGGCCTGCGCACGGTAGACGGCCTTGGCATGTTGCTGCATCAGGCCGTTCCCGGATTTGAAAAATGGTTCGGCGTGCGGCCGCAAGTCACTGCAGAACTGCGCGAACTGGTGATTGCCGATCTGCCGGGAGAATCTTCATGATTGTCCTCGGCCTCACCGGCTCCATCGGCATGGGCAAGTCGACCACTGCGGCTATGTTCCGCGATGCCGGAATACCCGTTCATGATGCCGATGCGGCGGTGCATGAACTTTATTCAGGTGTGGCAGCCCCGATGATCGAGGCCGCTTTTCCGGGTACCGTGAACAATGGCATGGTCGATCGCGGGAAACTCGGCGAAAGGGTGATCGGCAAGCCCGGGGAACTGAAACGTCTGGAGGCGATCGTGCATCCGCTGGTCGCCGGAATACGCAACCGTTTTCTCGAGGAAGCCGCGGCCTGCGGTGCGAAGCTTGCCGTTCTCGACATTCCGCTTCTTTATGAGACCGGCGGCGAGAAGCTTTGCGATTGTGTCGCCGTCGTCACCGCCCCTGCGGAAGTCCAGCGTGCCCGCGTGCTGGCCCGGCCCGGCATGACTGAGGAAAAGTTCCAGGCGATCCTTGCAAAACAGGTTCCGGACGCCGAAAAAAGGAAACGGGCCGACTTCATCGTCGATACAAGCCAGGGGCTTGAAGCGGCGCGGCGGCAGGTGGATGCGATCATTTCACAGCTTGCCGCCGGCTGACCGCAATCCGCAGGAAACGAGGGCGATTGAATGCGTGAGATCATTTTCGACACCGAAACCACGGGGCTGAAGCCGGAAGACGGCGAACGGGTGATCGAGATCGGCGCGGTTGAGTTCATCAATCGCATGCCGTCTGGCCGCAATTTTCACAGATACATCAATCCCGCCGGCCGCAAGGTGGATCCGGGTGCTTTTGCCGTCCACGGCATTTCCAACGAGCAACTGGCCGACAAGCCGACCTTTGCCGAAATTGCCGATGAGTTTCTGGAATTCATCGATGACGCGAATCTGGTTGCCCACAACGCGCCCTTCGACATCAACTTCCTCAATCATGAATTCGCGCGGCTCAACCATCCGCCAATCGCGCCGGAGCGCGTGGTCGACACGCTCGACATCGCCCGGCGCAAACATCCCATGGCGCAGAATTCACTCGACCGTTTGTGCGAACGATATGGCATCGACAACAAGCACCGCACCCTGCACGGCGCCCTGCTTGACGCCCAGTTGCTGGCCGAGGTCTATATCGAGTTGCTCGGAGGCAGGCAGGTAAGCCTGGAACTGACGGTGGAAACAGGGCCGGAGCCGGAGAATGTTCTGCCGGTGGAGGAACTGTCAGGCATCACCTTGCAGCGTCCCGCGCCGCTTTCGCCGCGTCTGACGGAAGATGACAGGGCGGCCCACCGCAAATTCACCGAAACGCTCGGCAGCGAAGCGATCTGGGGCCGTTACTCCTGAACGCTATCTGCCTTGCCGGTTGCGAGTGAGACTGCTCAGCTTTTGGCTTGGGCTGCTTCGCTGGCCTGCTGCGCCTGCGCCATGCGGCTCTGATAGAGACGGGCGAAATCCACCGGATCGATCATCAGCGGCGGGAAGCCGCCATTGCGGGTGGCATCGGAAACGATCTGCCGGGCAAACGGGAAGAGAAGTCGCGGGCATTCGATCAGGATGGCCGGATGCTTTGCCTCGTCGGGAATGTTCACCAGCCGGAAAATCCCTGCATAGGAGAGATCGACATTGAACACCATGTCCTTGCCCTGTCCGGCCTTGGCTTCCAGATGCAGGATGACCTCGAAATCGGTTTCCGACATCGGGTTGGCGTTGACATTGATGTTGATGTTGATTTCCGGCTGCTTTTCCTTCGGCAGCAGGGAATTGGGCGAATTGGGGTTTTCGAAGGAAAAATCCTTGACGTACTGGGTCAGCACGCTGAGCGAAGGCGCTTCGCCATTGGCCGATGCTGCAGCACCGCCATTGCCGTTTTCGGTTTTCTTGGTTGCTTCCTTCTTCGCCATCTCCGGCCCCCGGTTTTCAAGGTTTCTGTCATCACATCCGGTCACTGACCGGTTACAGAAGCCTGCTCTCCAAAATCGTCCTGTGCGCTATCACGTCCTCAGCGAGGAAACAAGGCGCCGCCCTCATGGCTTGCGCCAGGGAGAGTTGCGGTCCTTCCTGCCAGGTTCCTCAAGCACCCCGTTTTCACCGGGTTCGTGTGATTCGTAGTCTTCCGGGTCGAGATCGTAGACCGTGCCCCGGTCCTGCCGGCCGCGATGATGGCCGCCGGTCTCGAAGCGGTCGGCAAATCCGTCCACCGTTGCGGTAAAGCGGATGCGAGTAGCAGCCCAGTTCCAGATCAGATTCCGGAACGGCGGGAAAAACAGCAGAAATCCCAGCGTATCGGTAACGAACCCCGGCGTCAGCAGCAGCACGCCTGCCACCAGGATCATTGCGCCGTGGCCGAGCTCCTTGCCCGGCACCCGACCGGCATTGGTTTCTTCCCGCAGCCGGTTTACGATTTGAAAACCCTGAATCCGCAACAGGATTGAACCCAGGATCGCCGTCGCCAGAATGGCAGCAAAGGTCCAGAGCACACCGATCTGACCGCCAATCAGGATAAAGACGGCAATTTCAGCCGCGGGAATGGCCAGCAGCAGAAACGGGATCAGGGAAAACGGCATGTAAACTCCACGGGTTATGGCGAAGGCCCACGCCAACAGGCTTGAAAAACCGCGCCGGAAAGCCCGAACCGGGCAAATGTGGCGAATGGGCCTGCTTGCATATGGGCGCAGAGCAGCACAATTTCACTCATTGCTTTGAATCTTTTTTTCCAGGGCTTATATCAGAAACATGGCCTGATGGCTCAAAGGACGGGAAAGCAGACGGACATGTCCGAGATTTTCGACACAACCACCATCATCACAATCGTCATCGCGGTGTTTGTGCTGTTGCGCCTGCGCTCCGTCCTCGGACAGCGCACCGGAAATGAGCGCCCGCCTTTCGAGCCGTATGAGATCGACCGCCGCACCAAAAGTGCGAAGCCGGTTCGTGAAAAAGCAGATGATGCCGAATCAGACGATGGCAAGGTTGTTCCCCATCCCGCACTCAAGGATGCAGCCCCGGCCGAAGACAGTGGCGCAAAGGCAATCGATGCCTATGCCAAATCCGGCACCAAGCTGAACAAGGGGCTGAAGGAAGTCCTCGAATATGATCCAAGCTTCAATCCGGAGGGTTTTCTCTCCGGTGCCCGCATGGCCTATGAAATGATCGTAACAGCGTTTGCCGACGGCGACCGCAAGACGCTGAAAGGGCTTCTCTCCCGCGAGGTTTATGACGGGTTTGCCGAGGCCATTTCCGAACGGGAGGGCCGCGGCGAGCAGGTCCGCTCAACCTTTGTCGGAATCGAGGATGCCGCGATCAAGTCGGCGGGTGTTGTCAACAGCGATGCCCAGGTGACGGTTTCCTTTACCAGCCAGATCATCTCCGCCACGCTCGATAAGGATGGCGCGGTCATCGACGGCGATACCGAACAGGTAGCCGAAGTGCGCGATATCTGGACCTTCGCCCGCGATGTGCGCTCTCGTGATCCGAACTGGAAACTGGTCGCCACCGAATCCGATTTCTAGGGCATCGCCCTGAATGCCCGAACCGATCTTCGAGCCGGTAGCTTTTTCCGACATCGCCGGCTGGCATGCCGATGATCATGCCGCCGCCATGGCTGCTTTTCGCATTTCCGCCGAACGCATGGCGGAACGACCGTACACCACGAAACGTATCGGGGCCGAATCGGTTTTGCTTGCTGTGGTGGCCGCCCGCGCACTCGAACTGGATGAAGGCGCTTTGGCGGATGGAAATGCCTGCCGTGATTTCTTCGAAACCTGGTTTGTCCCCCATCGGCTCCGGCTGGAAAGAACTTCCCCGAGGCCGGGCTGGGATTTCGATGGTTTTGTCACCGGCTATTTCGAGCCGGAAATCGAAGCGTCGCGGGAGTGCAGCAGCGAATTTCCGGTTCCGATCTTCAGGCGCCCGCCTGATCTGGTGGAATTCCCAGATTCCGAAAGACCGGTCGGCATGCCCGCGGATTTCTTCTTCGCCCGCAGAACCGCCGATGGCCTGACGGAATATCATGATCGCGCCGCGATAGAAAATGGTGCGCTCGATGGTCTTGGCCTTGAGCTCTTCTGGTGCAGAAACCGGATCGAATTGTTCTTTGTTCAGATACAGGGATCGGCACGGCTGCGCCTGTTGGATGGTTCAACGCAGCGCATCTCCTATGACGGCAAGACCGGGCACCCCTTCACGGCGATCGGCCGGCTCCTAGTCGAGCGCGGCGAGCTGGATGCAGACACCGTCAGCATGCAGAAAATCCGTTCATGGCTCGAAACCCATCCGGACGAAGCTCCCCGCCTCATGCAGCAAAACCGTTCCTACATCTTTTTCAGGACGGTGGATCATCCAAGACCCGTATTGGGTCCGGTTGCCGCCGCCGGTGTTCCGCTGACGGCAATGCGGAGCCTGGCGGTCGATCATCGGCTGCATACTTTCGGAACGCCCGTTTTTGTCGAAACCCGAAATCCCCTGCCAAATCACCGGGCGCCTTTCGCATCCCTGATGATCGCCCAGGATACGGGCTCGGCAATCGTCGGCCCTGCCCGGGGCGATCTCTTCATCGGTTCGGGTGATCATGCCGGCGAAATTGCCGGTTCCATCAAGCACCCGGCCCGCTTTATCGTATTGCTGCCCAAGGCTGCCTCGGGTTAACACCGGGATATGAAAAAGACCGGCAAGAGCGATCCGCGGCCTGCCCGCCGTCATCTGACCGAGGATGAGGCTGCGCTTTGGCAACAGGTGGCGAAAACCGTGACGCCAGGCAGGGGCAAAACGGCGCCCTCATCGCTTCCTGATGAACTGGCGCCTTCTTCGTCCGCCCGCAGGAAGCCGGACATGCCCGATTCACGCGCTCGCAAGCTGCTGCCGATGCCGTCCTATACGCCGCCCCGGTCCCAACCCGCTGCACCCGCGGGAAGCGGCATCGATGACCGTACGGCGCGCAAGGTGCTCAAGGGTCAGCTTCGTATCGAAGACCGAATCGACCTGCACGGCATGACCCAGTCCCAGGCCCATGGCCGTCTTGTCGCCTTTCTCCACCGTTGCCATGGCGAGGGACAGCGCATGGTGATGGTGATCACCGGAAAGGGCCGGATGAGCGGCGGCATTCTCCGACAGATGGTGCCGCACTGGCTGCGCGAGCCGCAATGCGCCGTCTATGTTTCCGCTTTCCGCGAGGCTCATGTTTCCCATGGCGGGCAGGGTGCGCTCTATGTTCGCCTGCGGCGTGGTCAGGGAACCGAAAGGCCGGGATCATGACACCGTTTGGCCGCCGCGTCCGGGAACTGCGCTCGGACCGCAACATCACCCAGAAGCAGATGGCAGCCGATCTCGGTGTCTCGGCTGCCTATCTGTCGGCGCTCGAAAAGGGCAATCGCGGCGCCCCCAGCTGGCAATTCGTCCAGAAGGTCATCACCTATTTCAACATCATCTGGGACGATGCCGAAGAACTTCAGGCCCTGGCGAGAACCTCCCACCCGAAGGCCATTGTGGATACGACCGGCCTGTCGCCCGAAGCGACGGAACTTGCCAACCTGCTGGCAGCCCGGATCGGCGAACTCACCCAGCAGGACATTCTCGCAGTCATTCACGAGGTCAGGGTCAGGGCAAACCGCAACAAATAGGCTTCAGCGGACGAGCGGGAGCAGTTCGCCGAGCTTGTCGTTGACCAGCCAGCCGTAATAGTTCTCTTCCGGCATGGCGCCCGGATCGGCGCTTCGCTTCCCTGCAAGCGCCCTTGCCCGGTCGACCACATCGCCGAGATTGTAAAGCGTTGCCGTCAGGCCCGGATTGCCGGAAATGTCGACCCCGGCCTGGTCACGATAGGCATCGATGGCGATCTTCAGCACCGCCGCCATGTAATCGAGCGTCGTATCCGGTGCCATGATGGTTGCATAGACTTCCGGCGCGTTGTCCGCATCGAGCCGTTTGCTGCCCGTTACCCGCGCCACCATGTCGGTTGCCCGCAAGGCGGTAAGCGGATTGAGCTGGCCAAGCCCGAAGGTCTGCCCGGCATAAAGTGGCTGAAAGAACACCTTGCTGAAACGGTCATTGGGAAACCGGGTCCCGCCGACGGTTTTTCCGGCAAAATCGGAGCGCCAGACTTCCTCCCGGCAGTCCCACAATTCGTAGCTGTCGCTGAATGCAGCGCAGCGGGAAAATTGCGGCCGCTTGACGAAATCGCTGACGGCTTCGCCTTCGAACTGGAACTGGATGGCGGATTTCAGATAGGACGCAGCCTTGACGAAATAGGTCTGGAAGAAGTCCAGGGCGTCCACATTGTAGGTATGTTCGCCGACCAGCGCGCCGACCAGATGGATTGGGTCGATACCGAATTTCGCCGCCGACTTCTTGATCTGCCGGCGCAATTTTCGGTCCGACGCGATCAGGTCGCGAATCTTCTGGTACTTCGCCTCGAAACTGCCATTCGTCGACCGGGTGCGGGAAACGGATCCGGTTGGAATGGGGGGCTGCTGCGCATGGCGATTGCCCGCGGGTGCCTGCACGACCGCAGCCGTTGCTGCAGCCTGACACAGCACGAAAGCTGCCAGGAACACTGCAAGAAACGGGGTAAGGCCTGAACGAAGCATGAGCGATGGCATCCAAAAAAGCCTCCAGGCCAATGAAGACCCGGGGAAGGGAAGCCTTAGCAAGCTTCAAGTGCCGGAGTCGAGACACATAAACGAAACGGCATTGGTTGAACCGTCCACCAGCGCATCCCGGGCTCGGCTCAGAGGATATAGCGGCTCAGATCGGTGTTGCCGGCGATGTCCTTCAACTGTGCCTTCACATATTTGGCGTCGACCTTGTAGCTTTCGCCGCCTTTTTCCGGCGCATTGAAGGAAATGTCATCCAGCACGCGCTCCATGACGGTCTGCAGCCGCCTGGCGCCGATGTTCTCGATCGAGGCATTGAGATCGACGGCGATCTCGGCAAGCGCGTCGATGGCATCGTCGGTGAATTCCAGCTCCACCTCTTCCGTGCCCATCAGCGCGATATACTGCTTGATCAGGCTCGCTTCCGGTTCGACGAGGATGCGCTTGAAATCGTCCTTGGTCAGTGCCCGCAATTCGACCCGGATCGGCAGCCTCCCCTGCAGTTCCGGCAGCAGGTCGGAAGGCTTCGCCACGTGAAAGGCGCCGGAGGCGATGAACAGGATGTGGTCGGTTTTCACCGCACCGTATTTTGTTGCCACGGTTGTGCCTTCGACCAGCGGCAGCAGGTCACGCTGAACGCCTTCACGCGAGACACCGCCGGAAACCCGGCTTTCGCCAACGGCGATCTTGTCGATCTCGTCGAGAAAGACGATGCCGTTGTTTTCAACCGTCTGAACGGCTTCGCTCACCACCTGCTCCTGGTCGAGCATCTTGTCCGATTCGTCCTCGATCAGGATCTGGTAGGACTCGGCCACGGTGGTTTTCCGCTTCTTGGTGCGCCCACCGAAAGCCTTGCCCATGAGATCGTTGAGATTGAGAACACCGATCTGCCCGCCGGGCATGCCTGGAATATCCATGCCGCCTCCCAGCGGATTGGACGTGTCGGCAACGTCGATCTCGATTTCCTTATCGTCCAGTTCCCCGTCCCGCAGCTTCTTGCGGAAGGAGTCGC
>JAMLIH010000111.1 GCA_023954255.1 Phyllobacteriaceae bacterium
GCGCCAATTACCGGGTAACCTATCCCTCGCGCTTTCAACTGATCGCTGCGATGAACCCCTGCCGGTGCGGCATGGCAGGCGAGCCGGGACATGCCTGCCGCCGGGGCGTGCGCTGCGTCAGTGACTACCAGGCCCGGCTTTCGGGCCCTTTCATGGACCGCATCGATCTGCGTATCGAGGTGCCGGCGATATCCGCCGCCGACATGCTGACGACATCATCCGGAGAAGCGAGCGCCGTCGTGGCAAGGCGCGTCGCTGCTGCGCGCAGGCTGCAGGAGCAGCGGCTTGATGGCCTGTTGCGGCAGGCGGCATCCGATCCGCAGCTTGCCGGGCGGCTCAATCTGCATCGTGGCCTTCCCGCCCAGAAAACCAATGCAGCGATGAGTGCGGCAATGACCGAACTGGTTGCAACGCCAGACGGCGGCGGTCAGAAGCTGTTGCGCGATGCGGCGGAAACGCTGCGGTTTTCAGCCCGTGCCTATCACCGCATCCTGAAGGTTGCGCGCACCATCGCCGATCTCGATGGCGCTGAAACCGTTTCACGCATCCACCTGGCCGAGGCAATTGCCTACCGGACGCTCAACGAGCGCCTGGCAGTCGCCGCCTGACCTTTTTTCCGGGATGAAAACAAGCGGATCGCCGGTCTGCCGGGCTGGTTGAAATGCCTGTGTTCCAGCCCGCCGTTTACCATGTCTTTCAAGCAAATCTTCAGCCTGCTGTGACAGGATTGCAGCCTTATTTGGGCTTGAAGCGCAGGAAAGTGCGGATGGGCGCGACCGAACGCCAAAATGACGGGAAAAAACCGGCCCGGCGGGCAGGTGATGGCATCACCGCTGCCGTTGCGTCCGATTCTGCCGGCCGGAAGGGAAATCCCGGCACGGCCCGGCCCCGTTTCCGCCGTGGCAGGCGGCATCCGGCTGCCGGCGGGTTCCGCAACATGATGGCAGTCTTGCGCCGCCGCGCCCTTCCGGCCGGTTTGGTGCTCGCCGCTGGTGCCCTGTGCTATCTGGCCGCTCCCGGATCGCCTGCCGCAATCGTCGTCATGGCCCTGGCCGGACTTTCCGCCCTGCTGCTGCATGCCCGAGTGCTGGCAGGCCACGCCGATCTGGACGCCATGCGCTCGCGCTTCGAGGAACTGGAAGACCGGGCCTGGGAACTCTCCGAAAGCGAGGAACGCTACCGCGCCATCACCGATGCCTTTGGCGATCTGGTGGTTATCCGAGATCATGAAGGCAGGGTTCTGTCCTGCAACGCTGCCTATGCGGCAAGCCTCGGCCTGACGGTGGAGGCGGTGCTGAGCGGCAATGTTCTGCCGGACTTGGCGGGCAAGCCGATGTCCGATGATGCCTGTGCGGGCTTTCCGGCCCGGCTTTCCGGCAGCGGCAGCCAGGGCGAACTGGTAATCGATGCACCGGACGGCTGTAAATGGTTCCACTGGCTGGATTTGCCGGTGCGCGACGAGAAGGCCGGCAGGAGCGCCATTCTTTCGGTTGCCCGCGATATCAGCTTTTTCAAGCGTTCCACCGAACTCGATGCCGAGGCACGCAAGCAGGCCGAGCAGGCAAACCGCGCAAAGTCGCGTTTCCTTGCCATGGCAAGCCATGAAATGCGCACGCCGCTCAACGGCATCATCGGCATGTCGAAGCTGCTTGGCGGCACCGAACTCACCCCGGAGCAGCAAAACTACACCGACGCGCTCATGCGTTCCGGCCGGTCGCTGCTGCATCTGATCGAGGGCATGCTCGACCTGACCACCATCGAGGCAGGCCGGTTTGCCCTGAAGCCGCAATGGTTCGATCTGCGGGCTGTGCTGGAAGATACTCTGGAACTGCTTCACCCCCAGGCAGAAGCCAAGAATATCGGCCTGGGCCTTTACGTCTCGCCGCAAGTACCTGCACGCATCGAAAGCGATGGCGAGCGCATGCGCCAGGTGCTGATCAACCTCGTCGGCAACGCGATCAAGTTTACCGAAACGGGCGGTGTCGCCGTCGAATGCGAAACCGTATCGGCAGATGCCGGCAATATGCTGGTTCTGCGCATCCGCGATACCGGCCCCGGCCTGTCGGAGGAAAATCGCAACCGTATCTTCCGCGAGTTCGAGCGCGTCGACGATGAAACCACCCGCAGTGCCAGCGGCGCCGGCCTGGGCCTCGCCATCTCACGCGCGTTGGCCGAACAGTTTGGCGGTTCGCTCGAACTGGAAGACACGGGTCCCGGCGGATCGGTCTTTGCCTTCACCCTGCCGCTGGATGGCGCGGAAGAAACCGGCAGTCAGGTCTCGCTCGAGGGGCGCCGCATCGCGCTGGTCGTGGAGAATCCCGTCGAACGCGATTGTCTTGCCCGCACGCTGCAGGCCAGGGGCGCTGCCGTTCTGCCGGTGGATGCCGGCTTTGCCGGAAGCGACACCGTTCTTGTCGACGGCGAGATTGCGCCGCAATTGCTTGATGATCTGGAAAAGCAGCCCGTTGAGAACATGCCCTGCATCTGCGTGTTGCTGACTGCCGGGCAGAAATCCCGATGGCCGGTTTTGCGGAAGAACGGCGCCGATGCCTGGCTGACCCGTCCCGTTCGCGAGGCAAGTCTCGATGCGGTACTTGCCGGCGGTACTTCGCGCAAACCCGTTTCAGGTGAGTCTGAAGAGGCTGAGGTTCCGCCAAGGGAGTCGTCTTCGGATGACGTGCCCCACGCTGCCGGCCCCAAACGCCGTATCTTGCTGGCCGAGGACAACGACATCAACGCATTGCTGGTAACCGCTGCCCTGTCGAAGGCGGGGATGACGTGGTGCGGGTGCACAACGGTACCGAGGCGGTCGAACACGCCTGCGCGCATGGCGACAAAAACGCAGGGTTTCGATCTTGTCCTGATGGATATGCACATGCCGGTCATGGACGGCATTCAGGCGATTGCCGAAATCCGCCGCCGGGAAATCGCCCGGTCGGTCCCCATTCTTGTCCTGTCTGCCGACGGGGTGACTGAAAACCGGGAAGCGGCGATTGCCGTCGGAGCCGATGGCTGCCTGTCGAAGCCCATCGACCCGGCAGAACTGCTTGCAATCGTTGCCGATATCACCGCCGATGCGACCGTTGAGGTGGTCGGGCCGGCGGAGGCCGCGTCGCAGGGCTGAATTGCCGTTATCCCGGCCGGTAAAGTCACGCTATTGTCATCGCGCCGCATTAGCGGCTATCCCGGTAACATCCGGATGGTGCCATGCTTGACCAGTTGACCCCTGCGCGAAACGATCGCCCTGCCGAGGAACCGCTTCCTCCCGGAGGTGCCGTGCTTGGCAGGCTCGGCAGCCTGACGGTCAAACTGGCCGATACGCCGGCGGAAATCGAGGCGGCCAAGCGCCTGCGTTATTTCGTCTTTCACCAGGAACGCGGCAAGCACTGCGAAACGGCTGCCGCAACTGGCACGGATGAGGATGCCTTCGACGCCTATTGCGATCATCTCATTGTCATCGACGGGGATGCAGCTTCGCCGGCAGGCGCCCCGCCGGTCATCGCCACCTACCGACTGATGGACCGGCACATGGCTGCCCGCGCCGGCCGGTTTTACTCTGCCGGCGAGTACGACATCGCCCCGCTGCTCGAGCGCCACAGCCATCTCAGCTTCCTTGAATTTGGCCGTTCCTGTGTCGCGCCCGGCTATCGCGACAAGCGTACCGTCGAACTGCTGTGGCACGGCAGTTGGGCCTATGTGCGCCGCCATGGCCATGATGTCATGTTCGGCTGTGCCTCCTTCGAGGGCACTGACCCGGCAGCCCATGCCGAAGCGCTTTCCCTGCTGGGCGAACAGGCGTTGGCGGAAAGCGACTGGCAGGTCTCTGCTGTCGGCCCCTCCGCCTCTCTGCCGATCCTGAAACCTTCGGATTACGATGCCCGCAAGGCCCTGCGCAGCCTGCCGCCGATCCTCAAGGGCTATCTGCGCCTTGGTGCCATCTTTGCCCGTGAGGCGGTAATCGATCATGAATTCGGCACGGTGGACGTGCTGGTCATCCTGCCGGTCAGCCGCCTCAATCCGCGCTATGTGCAGTACTATGGTGAAGACGCTGGCCGTCACAAGGTCGGTTGACAGGCAGACCGGGCACGCCTTCTGCTTTTCCTGGCAGCGATTGCTGTGGAACACTGCGCAACCATTGGCAGCAAACCCGCCCCGCGCTTGCAATGCGGCGAGCGGCGGTGAATCCTGCGCTGCGATCTGCAAACTGCGGAAGACCGGCGCATGCTCGAACGGCACAACAACATTTCAGGCCTGAAGGAAGGCGAGGCCGAAGACCCGGCCGCACCGGCTGCCGGCGGCAAGGCAACGCCGATGATGGAGCAGTATGTCGAGATCAAGGCCGCCAATCCCGGCTCGCTGCTGTTCTACCGCATGGGCGATTTCTACGAGCTTTTCTTCCACGATGCGGAGGTAGCCTCCCGCGCCCTCGGCATCACGCTGACCAAGCGCGGCAAGCATCTGGGCGAGGATATCCCCATGTGCGGCGTTCCCGTTCATGCAGCCGAAGAATACCTGCAGAAACTGATCTCCCTTGGTCACCGTGTTGCCGTTTGCGAACAGACGGAAGATCCTGCCGAAGCCAGGAAGCGCGGCTCGAAATCGGTCGTCCGCCGCGACGTCGTGCGCCTCGTCACGCCCGGCACCATCACCGAGGAAAAGCTGCTGGAACCCTCCGCGGCCAGCCATCTGGCAGCTCTTGCCCGGGCCAGGCACTCCGAGGAAGAGGAAGACTGGGCACTCGCCTGGATCGACATTTCCACGGGCGAGTTCCGTGTCTGTGAAACGGCGCTTGCCCGCCTCAGCGCCGATCTCGCCCGCATCGCCGCCCGCGAAGTGGTTTATCCCGAGACCATCGAGGCGGACGAAGCCGTCATGCAGGTGCTGTCGGAAAGCGGCGCGGCGCTGGCACCTCAACCCGCCCATCTCTTCGACAGCCAGTCGGCGGCAAGGCGCATTGCGGAAGCTTTCAGCGTCAGGTCCATCGACGGGTTTGGCGAGTTCTCCCGGGCGGAAACGTCAGCCTGCGGCGCGGTACTGGCCTATGTGGAGCGTACCCAGATCGGCGAGCGTCCGGCGCTCTCTCCGCCGCTGCGCGAAAGTGCTTCGGGCACGATGTTCATCGATGCCGCCACGCGGACCAATCTCGAACTGGCCCGCACGCTTTCAGGCGACAAGAAGGGCAGCCTTCTGTCGGCCATCGACCGCACGCTGACCGGCGGCGGCGCGCGCCTGTTGTTCGAGCGCATGATGAACCCGCTGGTCGATCCGCAACGCATCGCGAAACGGCTCGATTCCGTCGAGTTCATGCGTGACGAGCAGGGCCTTGCCCATGAACTTGCGGCCATTCTGAAGACTTGCCCCGACCTGCTACGGGCCCTGTCGCGCCTGGCGCTCAATCGCGGCGGCCCGCGTGACCTCGAAGCCATCCGGGCCGGGCTCGAAGCTGCCGGGAATTTGGGGCGGGTTCTTTCCTCGCTGCGCGACCCGTTGCCGGCGGAGCTTGCCGCTATTGCCGAAACTCTTGAATCGCAGCCCGAGGGTCTCAAGCCGCTGCTGGAGGCAATCCTCAACGACGAACTGCCGCTCCTCAAGCGCGATGGCGGCTTCGTCCGTCCCGGCGCCAGCGGGGAGATCGACGAACTGCGCAAGCTGCGCGATGATTCGCGCCGCATCATCGCCGAACTGCAATTGCGCTACAGCGAGGAAACCGGCGTCAGATCGCTGAAGATCCGTCACAACAACGTGCTCGGCTATTACATCGAGGTAACGGCACAGAACGCGACCGCCCTGCAGGATGCTTCCCGCCAGGGCGAGTTCATCCACCGCCAGACCATGGCCAATGCCATGCGCTTTACCACCACGGAACTGGCCGGGCTCGAAACCCGCATTGCCAATGCGGCAGGCCGTATTCTGGAGATCGAGCTGCAGCTGTTCGAGGAGATGGCGGCGGCCACCGTTGCCGAAGCAGCCACCCTCCAGGCAATCGCCCGTGCCGTCAGCCGGCTGGATGTGGCCATTGCGCTGGCCCGCCTGTCACTGGAAGAGGACTACTGCCGTCCCGTACTGGACAGTTCGACTGGCTTTCATGTCGAGGGCGGCCGCCATCCGGTGGTCGAACAGGTGCTGAAAAAGAACGCAAGCCAGACTTTCATCGCCAATGATTGCAACATCGGCGCCGATGGAGCGGCGGAAGACGGCGAGCCTGCGGCAGGAAAGATCTGGCTTCTGACCGGCCCGAACATGGGCGGCAAGTCGACCTTTCTGCGCCAGAACGCGCTGATTGCGATCCTCGCTCAGATGGGCTCCTTCGTCCCGGCGAAATCGGCAGCCATCGGCGTTGTCGACCGGCTGTTTTCGCGCGTCGGGGCTGCCGACGATCTCGCCCGTGGCCGCTCGACCTTCATGGTCGAGATGGTCGAGACTGCGGCGATCCTCAATCAGGCAGGCCCGCGCTCGCTGGTCATTCTGGACGAGATCGGCCGCGGCACGGCGACCTTTGACGGATTGTCCATCGCCTGGGCGGCGATCGAGCATCTGCATGAGGCAAACCGCTGCCGCACGCTCTTTGCAACCCATTTCCACGAGCTGACGGCGCTTTCGGCCAAACTCGGCCGGCTGGAGAATGTCACCCTCAAGGTCAAGGAATGGCAGGGCGATGTGGTCTTCCTGCACGAGGTGGTACGCGGCACGGCGGACCGCTCCTACGGTATTCAGGTCGCCCGCCTTGCCGGTCTGCCGCAGGCGGTCATCGAGCGCGCCTGTGACGTGCTGCACCAGTTGGAGGATACTTCCGGCGGGCAGTCGGTCTCCACCCTGGTGGATGAATTGCCGCTCTTCTCCGTCAAGGCAAAACAGGCCGGCAGTGCCGCAAAGCAGGAAGACAAAATCCGCAACCTGCTCGGCGAGACCGTGCCGGACGACATGACCCCGCGCGAGGCGATGGAACGCCTTTATGCGCTCAAGGCCCTGCTGCGGGAAGAGAAGTAGGGCTCCCAGCCTAGAATACTTCCTGCACCAGCAGGTTGGCAAGGTTGGCGCGCGGCCTCGGGCCGATCTGCTGGATCACTTCGGCAGCCGCCATGCCTCCAATGCGCGCGCAGTCCTCGAGGCTTCGGTCGTGGGTAAGCCCGAACAGGAAGCCCGCCGCATAAAGATCGCCCGCGCCGGTGGTGTCGACCAGCCGTTCAATCGGGTGCGCGTCCACCGCATGGGTTTCCTCGCGGGTGACGACAACGGAACCCTTCTCGCTGCGGGTTACGGCGGTCAGTTCGCAATCGTTGCGGATTGCCGAAAGCGCCTCCTCGAAGGAGGCCGTCTGATAGAGCGATTTCAACTCGTGCTCGTTGGCGAATACCAGATCGACGGTTCTGGAGCGGATGAGTTCGAGGAACTCGTCGCGATAGCGGTCGACGCAGAACGGGTCGGAAAGCGTCATCGACATGGTTCGGTTGTTGGCATGGGCGATTTCGGCTGCCTTGCGGATTGCCTCCTTGGCGCGTGGCGGGTCCCACAGATAGCCCTCGAAATAGGTGATGGTTGAGGCTGCCACCACCGCTTCGTCGATATCTTCCG
>JAMLIH010000112.1 GCA_023954255.1 Phyllobacteriaceae bacterium
GGCTGTGTCGCCCGGTCCACGGCGGCAGTCTAGGACGAGAAAATCGGCGGGCGACACGCGCGTTTCGCACAGCGGCCATGCGCATCCCAATCGACTTTGCGCGCGCGCGCCTTTGCCGCTATCACGCGCGCCATGACCGACCAGACGCCCGACAAGCACGAACTTCTCGCCCGCATCGCCGCCGCGCTGGAGCGCCTTGCGCCGCCGGCGTTGACCGCGCCAGATTTCGATGCGGCGGAGGCCTTCGTCTGGAGCGCCTCGCAGCAGCGGCTGAACCCGGTGAAGAAGGTCAACCGCGTCGACCTGGCGCTGCTGCGCGGCGTCGATCGCGTTCGCGACCTCCTGGCCGAGAATACTGAACGTTTCGCCAAGGGGCTGCCCGCCAACAACGCCCTCTTGTGGGGTGCGCGCGGCATGGGCAAGTCGTCGCTGGTCAAGGCCGTGCACGCCGACATTCTGCAACGCAAAATCGGCGGCGCGCGACTGCGGCTGATCGAAATCCATCGCGAGGACATCGACAGCCTGCCCGTGCTCATGGGCATGCTGCGCGACGCGCCCTTTTCCTTTCTCGTCTTCTGCGACGACCTGTCGTTCGACTCGGGCGACACGAGCTACAAGTCGCTGAAGGCCGCGCTGGACGGCGGCGTGGAGGGGCGGCCGGACAACGTGCTGCTCTACGCCACCTCGAACCGCCGCCACCTGCTGCCGCGCGACATGATGGAAAACGAGCGATCGACGGCGATCAACCCGTCCGAGGCGGTGGAGGAAAAGGTTTCGCTTTCAGACCGCTTTGGCCTGTGGCTCGGTTTCCACAAATGCAGTCAGGATGAATATCTTGAAATGATAAGAGCTTATGCTGATTACTTCAAGCTGTCATGCCCGGAGGAGGAGCTGCGGTCGCAGGCCCTGGAATGGGCAACGACCCGTGGCGCGCGCTCCGGCCGGGTTGCCTGGCAGTTCATTCAGGACCTCGCAGGCAGGCTTGGCAAGCGCCTCGACTAGGAGGCGCGAGAGTGCGCAACCCACCGCCGTCATCCCGGACGGCCGAAGGCCGAGCCGGGACCCATTGTACCTTTGCACATAGGAGGTCGTCGATCATTCACCTGAAAGGAGTTGATAAAGATCGTCCCATTCAGGATTGATCCCTTCAATCAGTTCTGTTTTCCATCGCCGCCGCCAGCGTTTGATGCGTTTTTCCGCAACAATTGCATCGTCCATGGTTTCCAACATCTCATACCAGACAAGCCTGTCCACGGCGTATTTCGCTGTGAATCCGCCGAGCAGTTTTTCCTTGTGTTCGAACACCCTGCGCGAAAGATCGCTGGTAACGCCGGTGTACAGTGTGCCGCCCTTGCGGGAGGCCAGAATGTAAACATAGCCCGCCATGAAACAATTCTTTACGCACGAGCCGAGGGCGTCAATGGGTCCCGGATAGCGCTGCGCGCTTCCGGGATGACGATGAAGCGCCTGCGGACCATAAAAGCGAAGCCCGCGCCGCAGAACGGCGCGGGCTCGATGAAGAAATATCCCAAATCCCCACGAAGTCCGGGTGTCCCCTACCCGCCGAGATACTTCTCCGGATCGACCGGCTTGGCATTCTTGCGCACCTCGAAGTGCAGCATCGGCACAGAGGCGCTGCCGGAGCGGCCAGAGGCTGCGATCTGCTCGCCGCGCCTGACCTCCGCGCCCTTGCTGACATTGTTCGTCTTGTTGTGAGCATAGGCCGTCACCATGCCGTCCGCGTGGCGGATCAGGATCAGGTTGCCGAAGCCCTCTAGATCGTTGCCGGAATAGATCACCACGCCATTTTCGGCCGCCCGCACGGCGGTTCCCTCCGGCACGGAAATGTCGATGCCGTCATTGGGGCCGCTGCGGCGCTGATCGCCGAAACCGGAGATGATCCTGCCGCTGACGGGCCAGCGCAGCGTCTTGATGCCGGTGGGTTCGGGCGCCTTGGCCGAGACCGAATTGGTGACCGTCTCGTCCACCGTCGGCTTGACATAGGCTTTCGGGCCCTGGACCGGGGCATTGCTGGCCACCGTTGCGGCCGCAGGCTGGCTTCCCGCTGTCGGCAGGCGCAGCGTCTGGCCGATCCTGATCACCTGATTGTCGAGACCGTTCAGATCCATCAGCGCCTTTACCGTCGTACCATTGCGCGATGCGATGGCTGAAAGCGAGTCGCCGGACTTCACCGTATAGATGCCGTCCATCGGAACCGGATTGGCAACCGATCCCGTGACGATCGAATAATCGGGAGCCTGGCCGCCGTCGTTTTCATCGCGCGTCAGCGGTTTGGGTTTGTAGCGCTGTTCGATCTGCTTGCGCTGCGCATCGAGGCTCGAGCCGTCGCCGAGTGCCGCGACTTCGCGAGGGCTGTGCTCGGGAATGGCAACGTTGCCGGGCATTGCCTGACCGGCAAGGCCGGTGGAAGCCCGCGAGGCGCGCGTTACCGGATTGTTGTCGGGCGCCGACACCGGCGCGCTGCGAGAATAGACATAGGTCGGCACCACGATCTGCTGACCGGCCTGGATTGCATCGGCGTTGGCAATGCCGTTCGCGTCCATGATCGCCTTGACCGGCACGCCGTAGCGCTTGGAAACATTGTAGAGCGTTTCGCCGGACCGCAGCGTGATGGCAGTGCCACCCGTGCGGCTCCAGCCACCGACCGCAGAACCGGCGGCAGCAGCCGCAACGGCAGGCGCGGCGGGTGCTGAGGAAACCGGCAGAGGCAATGCCTGGGCGGAACCGGAAATCGATCCGGTATTGACCGGGTCGACCTTCGGCGCGCTGCCCGGCTGGGGCAGTTCGCGCCGGATGACGCCGGAATTGTAGCTTGGCGCCGCAGCGCCGGCGCTCTGGCTGCCGTAATTCGTGCTTACCCCGCCATTGACGTTCGAAAGGGGCTGATAGCCGGCATGGTCGGGCTGACCCACGGCAGGCGCGATCTGGCCTGCCGGATGCGGCGCGCCGCCGGCGATGGAGGCGGTGGTGGTGGGATCGACATCATCCGGATAGGGATTGCCGGCCGCCGCGTTCTGCTGCTGCGCCCCGCCAGGCAGGGCGGCGTAGAGATTGCGGTCAAAACGGGTAAAGTCAGAGCTGCATGCCGTCGCACTTGCCGCAATCAACACGGCAAATCCGGCCTGCTTCAGAATCCGGATATGACGGCGCATGACAAGGGTACGCATTACTCGATAACTCACGCGGTACAATTCAAAACAAGTTCATTAGACCCTGTTAATCTTACCGCCGGGTTAAGAGCCGGGATTTTATGCGATTCCGGTTCGAAAACCCGCTCAGGTCAGGCGCTTGAACATGATGTGGGCATCGACTTCGCCGAGTTGGTCGTGCCGGAAGACACCGGGCAGTGTGCCGATGATCCCGAAGCCCAGCTTGCGCCACAGCGCCACGGCCGTTGTATTGGTGGCGACGACCAGATTGAACTGCATGGCGGTAAAGCCGAGCGCCTTCGCCTCTTCCTGGGAGTGACGGCACATGGCGGAGGCAACGCCCCTGCCCCTTGCCGCTTGCGCGGTGATGTAGCCGCAATTGCAGACATGGTCGCCGCGGCCGGCCTGATTGGGTTTGAGGTGATAGGTACCTAGAAGGGTTCCATCCGCATCCTCGGCCACGTAGCAGCGCAACGGCGCCTCGAGCCACATTCTGCGCGCATCCTCTTCAGCCATGTCGCCGGGATAAGGATAGCTGTCGCCCTTCGCAAAGACCGGCTGGATGATCGCCCAGCATCGGGGCCAGTCGGACCTTTCCGCCCGGCGGATGACAAATCCGCTCATCTCAGATCGCCTTCGACAGGCCGGACTTCAGCGGCTGCATGCGCACCTCGAACAGCACCTCGTTCTGGAAACGCGAGCCGATCTTGGTCATCCGGGTCAGTTGCTGAACGCCGTCGGGCGGGCCGACCGGCGCGATCATGACGCCGTTGGAGGCGAGCTGCTCGATCAGGTGTTTCGGCGGCTCGACAACCGAGCCGTTGAGCACGATGCGGTCGAACAGCGAATTCGGCAGGCCGTTCATGCCGTCTGCATGGCTGATCAGCGTGTTGGTGATCTTCAGCGTGTCGAGCCGTATCTTCGCCTTTTCGACCAGCGTGCGGTAGCGGTCGACGCTGGTGATCTTCTTGCCGAGATGGGCAAGCAGCGCCGCCTGATAGCCCGACCCCGTCCCGACCTCCAGCACCCGGTGGCCTGCCTCGACGTCCAGCGCCAGCAGCGTCCGCGCCACCTGGTCGGCGGATGTCATGATCTGGCCGCACTCGATGGGAAAGGAGCCGGGCTCGTAGGAATGGTCGAGAAAGATCAGCGGCACGAAGTTCTGCCGCGGCACCGCCTCGAAGGCCTTGAACAGCCGCTTGTCGATGACACCGGCGATCCGCAATCTCAACAGCAGGCTTGCAACCGCCTCGCGCTTGTCAACCGGCATTCCTCACCCCGTTTGCTTGCACCGATTCCGCTTCAGATCGTTTCACCGTCAGGTGAGAACGATGGCTCTCGCCAGGTAACCAAATCTGTTTGCGCATTCAGGCTTTTCCGATTCCGTCAAAACCTGAATTGCTCTAGAAGCGTTCGCGCAGGGTCGCACTGAAGAGATCGTCGGTCAAATCGAGTTTCAGCGCCGTGACCGTCACCCGGTTTTCGGAGAGCGCCTTGATGTCGGTGCCTTCGCGCGGCGCCTCGCGCTCGCGTCCGAACCGCAGCCAGTAATAGGGAAAGCCGCGCCCGTCATGGCGCTTTTCCATGTAGAGGCCGTGGGTGAACGTGCCCTGCCGCGTCACCTCGACGCCCGCCACCTCGCCCGGCTCGCAGTTGGGAAAGTTGACGTTGACGCAGGTGCGGCGCGGAAAATCGGTCTCGATCAGCTTCGATATGATCCCCGGCGCCAGCGTCTCGGCGGTGTGCCACGGCGCGGTGCGCAGCCCGTCGTCCCAGCTATAGGCCTGCGACAGGGCGATGGCGCGGATGTCGAGCATCGCACCCTCGATGGCGCCCGCCACCGTGCCCGAATAGCTGATGTCGTCGGCGATGTTCTGGCCCGAATTGACGCCGGAAAGGATGAGGTCCGGCGGCTCGGGCAGGATTTCGCGCACCGCCATGATGACGCAATCGGTCGGCGTGCCCTTCAGCGCAAAGCGCTTCTCCTCGATTTTGCGAAGCCGCAAGGGCTCTGAAAGCGTCAGTGAATGGGCAAGCCCGGACTGGTCCGTCTCCGGCGCGCAGACCCAAACGTCGTCGGTGAAGGTCCTGGCGATCCGGATGCAGGATTCAAGCCCCGGCGCATGAATGCCGTCATCATTGGTAATAAGGATGCGCATCACGCCTCTTTCGTTTTCCCGATCACTCTTCTGCCGCCCATATAGGGCTGCAATATTTCAGGAATGCGAACGCTGCCGTCCTCCTGCTGGTAGTTTTCCAGCACCGCGATCAGCATGCGCCCGACCGCAACGCCCGAACCGTTGAGCGTGTGGACATGCGACAGGGTCTTGCCGTCTTCCTCTCGGTAACGGGCATTCATCCGCCGCGCCTGGAAATCGCCGCAGACCGAGCAGGAGGAAATCTCGCGATAGCTGTCCTGCCCCGGCAGCCAGACCTCGATGTCGTAGGTCTTGCGCGCGCCGAAGCCCATGTCGCCGGTGCACAGCGTCATTACCCGGTAATGCAGGCCGAGCAGTTGCAGCGTCTTCTCCGCACACGAAAGCATGCGCTCCAACTCGTCGAGCGAGGTTTCCTTGTCGGTGATCGAAACCAGTTCCACCTTGTTGAACTGGTGCTGGCGCAGCATGCCGCGCGTGTCGCGCCCCGCCGAACCCGCTTCCGAGCGGAAGCAGAAGGTCAGCGCCGTCATGCGCATTGGCAGATCCTTCTTCTCCACGATCTCGTCACGCACCAAATTGGTCAGCGGCACTTCGGCGGTGGGGATGAGCCAGCGTTCGTCCGTGGTGCGGAACAAGTCCTCGGCGAATTTCGGCAACTGCCCTGTGCCGTACATCGTCGCATCGTTGACCAGCAGCGGCGGTGCGACTTCCGTATAGCCATGCTCCTCGGTGTGCAGGTCGAGCATGAACTGGCCGAGCGCCCGCTCGAGCTTGGCGATCTCGCCCTTCAGCACCACGAAACGGGCGCCTGAAAGCTTGGCCGCATTATCGAAATCCATGCCGGATTCCGCCACGCCGATCTCGAAATGCTCCTTCGGGGTGAAGGCAAATTCCGGCTTTTCGCCATGTTCGCGGTAAAGCGTGTTGCCGCTCTCGTCGCCGCCATCCGGCACATCATCGAGCGGCAGGTTGGGGATGACTTCCAGCGCCGATTTGAGTTCCTCGTTGATCCGGCGTTCGATGTCCTCGGCTTCGCCCAGAAACGTTTTCAGCCCGGCAACCTCGGCCTTGAGCTTTTCAGCCTTCTCCGTGTCGCCCTGCCCCATCGCCTGGCCGATTTCCTTCGAGGCCGCATTGCGGCGCTGCTGCGCCTCCTGCACCTTGCCGGTATGGGCCCGGCGTTTTTCATCCAGCGCGATCAGGCCTTGCGACAGCGGTTGAAGCCCGCGCCGGGCCAGG
This sequence comes from Phyllobacteriaceae bacterium, assembly GCA_023954255.1. Taxonomy (GTDB): domain Bacteria; phylum Pseudomonadota; class Alphaproteobacteria; order Rhizobiales; family Rhizobiaceae; genus Salaquimonas. The sequence goes on from JAMLIH010000112.1 coordinate 6,569, forward strand.
CCCTTGTCGAATGCCTCGGGGTTTTCACGAATCCATCGGATGTCAAACATGGGGATCAACCTGAAACGAAAAGACGGGCAAACGCGCCATGCGCCGATTCCCGCAATACAAGAATGGTGACCGTGTAACGGGATGCTTACTCGGTTGCAACATCCCCGGCTTCTGCATTGCCGGAGGCTTCCGCCTCGCTTGCAGCTTCGGCCGCCGCGCGCTGCCTTTCGACCATCCGCGCCATGTGGATCGAGATCTCGTAGAGCAGCAGGGTCGGCACCGCCAGGCCGATCTGGCTGACCGGATCGGGCGGCGTCAGCACGGCGGCGGCAACGAAAGTCAGCAGGATGGCGTATTTGCGCTTGTCCCTCAGCCAATCCGAATTGGTCAGCCCCACCCGCGCCAGCAGCGTGATCGCCACCGGAAGCTGGAACACCAGGCCGAAGGCGAAGATCAGCGTCATGATCAGGCCGAGATATTCCGACACGCGCGGCAGCAGCGAGATCTGGACTTCCTGATCCGGCCCGACCTGCTGCATCGACAGGAAGAACCACATGACCATCGGCGTGAAGAAGAAATAGACCAGCGCGCCGCCCAGAAGGAACAGCAGCGGCGAGGCGACGAGGAACGGCAGGAAGGCGCGGCGCTCGTTGCGATAGAGGCCCGGCGCGACGAACTT
>JAMLIH010000113.1 GCA_023954255.1 Phyllobacteriaceae bacterium
GGTGATCGTTCGCCAGATGCTGCAGAAGGTCGAGGTGACCGACTCGGGCGATTCCGGTCTCATCGCCGGCGAGCATGTCGACCGTATCGAGTTCGATATCCTCAACGAGCGCCTTGCCGAGGAAGGCAAGGAGATCGCCAAGGCCAATCCGGTGCTGCTCGGCATCACCAAGGCAAGCCTGCAGACGCGCTCCTTCATCTCGGCCGCCTCCTTCCAGGAGACGACCCGTGTGCTCACCGAGGCTGCCGTCGCCGGCAAGTCGGACACGCTGGAAGGCCTGAAGGAAAACGTCATCGTCGGCCGCCTGATCCCGGCCGGTACCGGCGGCGTGATGAACAAGGTGCGCCGTCTGGCAAACCAGCGCGACGACCTCATCATCGAGGAAAAGCGCAAGATCGCAGACGCCAATGCCCGCATCGCGGACATGTCGGGCGAGGCCGCCGAATAAGGCGCTTCACCCGCGGCGCATTGCGTCATTTCACGACTATCGAAAAGGCCCGCCTCAAGCGGGCCTTTTTGCATTTGGAGGAGAAATGGCAGACCACCCATGCCATCTGTGGGCTGCGCGAGCTGGCAGGCGGGCTTGGAGCCCCGGCTTCCCGCGTTCGGCCGGCCCTTACCCGGCCGCGGCGCGGCGCGCATCCACCGCTTGCAGCAGCTTCGCGCAGTGTTCGTCCTCGATGCCGAGGGCTGCGAGGTGATCGACGATGCTGGCAAGATAGTCGCGGCTGGTCCCCAGAAATCCTTCCCCTTGGGCGATGAACCGGACCTGCTCGTCGAAGCCCAGATCGGGCCAGATCGCCTCGGCCGCATGATCGGCCAGGAAGGTCAGCGCCCGGACCGGTTCGCGGTCGACATGCGCCGTGACGAAACCGGGCAGATAGCCGGGGCCGATCAACTCCCGGCGCCACAATACTTCCGTTTCGGTGTCGATATTCCGCGCCAGAATCCTGAACAGCAATCCTTCGCAGCGTTCGCCGCGGTCGAGCGCCGCCATCAGGCCCGGCGCCTCCCGCGTACCGCGTCCGCCATAAACGTCCTTGAGAATGAACTTGCGGGCATAGCCGGGCACGGTAGCCCGGCGGATCTCGGCAAAATGAATCGCCGGGTTCCACATCAGCGACCCGTAGGCGAAGATCCACAGATCGCCGCCCTCATGCCCGGCAAGGGCCTCGCTGCGAGAGCGCGCGCGCTGCTCGTCGCTGTACAGGATATCCCTGACCCAAAGCAGGTCCGGCCTTTTTGAAAACAGGGTTTCGGCGCTGAAGTTGCGATGGAAGGCGGCATCTTCCGGCCTGGTGATCTTGCCGCGCAATTCCGGATGATGGACGAAGGGGTCGTTCTCGGCTGTCAAGGCGCGGGTTCCTCGGGCGATTGTGCAACCAAGACTAGCAGCAGCAGGGCGGTCAGCGGAAGCCGCATCGAAGCCTGGTCCGGCGGCGCTTCGGCATTCTCCCTACTGCAGTGAACCGAGCCCGTCGATTTCCTCGTCATCATAGGCGATCAGCGCGATTTCGCCTTCCAGCGCCGCCTGATAGGCCGACGCGAAGGGTTCCTCGTCGGGCGCTTCCTCCAGATTGCCGATCTGGTGCAGATTGGCCTCCTCATAGCCCTGCTGCGCCAGTGCTTCGAGGCAACTGCGAACGGCGGAATCATCGTCAGCGCCCGTCAGCAGCGCGTTGAAGGGCCGCATGGTCTCTTCTCCCGCCCGCCGTACCTCGCCAAGGATGATGAACACCATGACATCGTCGTCTTCTTCGCCGGATGGGGTCATGAATTTTCCCGGATATGCCGCCTGAGCCGCGCCTCTGCGCCAGTTGCATCCGACAAAGCCCGAAAAATGGCTGCTTTGCAAGGCGGGCAGGGGAGTTTCGCGCTCCGGTTCCGGCCATTCCCTGTTTGCATGGCTGGCCTGCAGTCCAAATCGCTGTTTTGACTCGTTTTTTTGGCTGACGCCCCGCGATCAGGGTTGACGGGCAGAATCGAAGCATTTATAGGCACGGCCAGCACAAGCCGATGTGATCCGAGACCGTTTCGGAGCGCCACGCCCCGGAACCGTCTGGTTCGTTTCCAGACACCGTATCAAACAAGGCTTGCAAAAACGAAATGAATTTCAGGCTGCATGAACGGGAAACCGTTCCTCTGCGTGTTTGAGGCTTCCGCCCGCAGATCACGGATTACCGGATCATCGGCGGCAAGCCTTTTTGCATGTTGCAGCCTTAACGGCGGCGCTGAAAGTGCTGCCGGAGATGCCCGCAAGGGTTTTTGACGAACTAACTAAGGTCAGGGTGTTGAATGCCAACCGTTAACCAGCTTGTACGCAACCCGCGCAAGAAAGTCGTAAAGCGGAACAAGGTTCCCGCCATGGAGCAGTGCCCGCAGAAACGCGGCGTGTGCACGCGCGTCTACACCACGACGCCGAAAAAGCCGAACTCGGCACTGCGCAAGGTTGCCAAGATCCGTCTTACCAACGGTTTCGAGGTCATCGGTTACATCCCCGGCGAGGGCCATAACCTGCAGGAGCACTCGGTGGTGATGATCCGTGGCGGCCGCGTCAAGGACCTTCCCGGCGTGCGCTATCACATCATCCGCGGCGTTCTGGATACCCAGGGCGTGAAGAACCGCAAGCAGCGCCGTTCGAAATACGGCGCCAAACGTCCGAAGTGACCTGACAGAAGGGAAGGTCACCCCGGACGGAGCGTAGCGACGATCCGGGGTCTCGTCCCAAGAGCGAGATTTTAGAGGAAATACGAAATGTCCCGTCGTCACCGCGCAGAAAAACGTGAGATCAACCCGGATCCGAAATACGGCGATCTCGTTCTGACGAAGTTCATGAATGCCGTCATGCTCGACGGCAAGAAGTCGGTTGCCGAGCGCATCGTCTATGGCGCCCTGGACCAGGTCGAAGAAAAGGCCAAGCAGAATCCGGTCGAGGCCTTCCATACCGCGCTCGAAAACGTTGCGCCGCATGTGGAAGTGCGCTCCCGCCGCGTTGGTGGCGCCACCTACCAGGTTCCGGTTGAGGTTCGCCCCGAGCGCCGTCAGGCGCTGGCCATCCGCTGGCTGATCGCTGCTGCCCGCAAGCGCAACGAAACCACCATGATCGATCGCCTGTCGGGCGAACTGATGGATGCCGCCAACAACCGCGGCTCTGCGGTCAAGAAGCGCGAAGACACCCACAAGATGGCCGACGCCAACAAGGCGTTCGCACACTATCGCTGGTAACGCATTAGGATTGATCGCCGGTTTCCGACCGGCAAGCAAGAGGTAGACGGCAATGGCCCGCGAATACAAGATCGAGGATTACCGCAATTTCGGCATCATGGCCCACATTGATGCCGGCAAGACGACCACGACCGAGCGTATCCTGTTCTACACCGGCAAATCCCACAAGATCGGTGAAGTTCATGATGGTGCAGCCACCATGGACTGGATGGAGCAGGAGCAGGAACGCGGTATCACGATCACGTCCGCTGCCACCACCACCTTCTGGCAGGGCCGTGACGGCAAGAAGCGCCGCTTCAACATCATCGACACTCCCGGACACGTTGACTTCACCATCGAGGTCGAGCGTTCGCTGCGCGTGCTCGACGGCGCCATTGCGCTGCTCGACGCCAATGCCGGCGTTGAGCCGCAGACCGAAACCGTCTGGCGCCAGGCCGACAAGTACCGCGTCCCGCGCATGATCTTCTGCAACAAGATGGACAAGATCGGCGCCGACTTCTACCGCTCGGTGGAAATGGTCGGTAGCCGTCTGGGTGCCAAGGCGCTTGTCATGCAGCTGCCGATCGGCGCCGAGAACGATTTTGCCGGCGTTGTCGACCTGATCGAAATGAAGGCGCTGGTCTGGAAGTCCGAAAACCTCGGCGCCGAATGGGATGTCGTCGACATTCCGGCCGACCTGCAGGCAAAGGCCGAGGAATACCGCGAGAAGCTGATCGAGACCGCCGTGGAAGTCGATGACGACGCCATGGAAGCCTATCTCGAAGGCAACATGCCCGACAACGACACCCTGCGCCGGCTTATCCGCAAGGGCACCGTCGCCGTCCAGTTCTTCCCGATGTTCTGTGGCTCGGCCTTCAAGAACAAGGGCGTCCAGCCGCTGCTCGACGGCGTTGTCGACTTCCTGCCGTCGCCGGTCGAGGTTCCCGCGATCAAGGGCATCGATCCCAAGACCGAAGGCGAAATCAGCCGCAAGTCCGCCGACGAAGAGCCGCTTTCGCTGCTCGCCTTCAAGATCATGAACGACCCGTTCGTCGGCTCGCTGACCTTTGCCCGCATCTATTCCGGCGTTCTGGAGAAGGGTACCTCCCTGCTCAACACCGTCAAGGACAAGCGCGAGCGCATCGGCCGCATGCTGCAGATGCATTCGAACTCCCGCGAGGACATCGACGTGGCCTATGCCGGCGATATCGTCGCGCTGGCAGGCCTGAAGGAAACCACCACGGGCGACACGCTCTGCGATCCGCTGAAGCCGGTCATCCTCGAGCGCATGGAATTCCCCGATCCGGTCATCCAGATCGCAATCGAGCCGAAAACCAAGGGCGACCAGGAGAAAATGGGCATCGCGCTCAACCGCCTGGCAGCAGAAGACCCCTCCTTCCGCGTCAAGTCGGATGAGGAATCGGGCCAGACCATCATCGCCGGCATGGGCGAACTGCACCTCGACATCATCGTCGACCGCCTGAGACGCGAATTCAAGGTCGAGGCCAATGTCGGTGCGCCGCAGGTTGCTTACCGCGAAACCATTACCCAGGGCCACGAAGTCGATTACACCCACAAGAAGCAGTCGGGTGGTTCGGGCCAGTTCGCCCGCGTCAAGATCCTCTTCGAGCCGAATCCGGAAGGCGAGGATTTCGCTTTCGAATCCAAGATCGTCGGCGGCAACGTGCCGAAGGAATACGTACCGGGCGTCGAAAAGGGCATCCAGTCGGTGCTCAACTCCGGTCCGCTGGCAGGTTTCCCGATGCTCGGCGTCAAGGCGACCCTGCTCGACGGTGCCTATCACGACGTCGACTCATCGGTTCTGGCCTTCGAGATCGCCTCGCGCGCAGCGTTCCGCGAGGCAGCTCCCAAGGCTGGCGCCCAGCTGCTCGAGCCGATCATGAAGGTCGAGGTGGTGACCCCGGAAGAGTATGTCGGTGACGTGATCGGCGACCTCAACTCCCGCCGTGGCCAGATCCAGGGTCAGGAGATGCGCGGCATCGCCGTGGTCGTCAACGCCCACGTGCCGCTCGCCAACATGTTCAAATATGTCGACAACCTGCGGGGCTGCGGCCTCGTTCTGGGTTCGGTGGGGGCCTGGGCCGGGTTTTCGCATATCCAGGGCGCCGTGATTGCACCCGGCCATATTGTGGTTGAAAGCAGGTCCAAGCGCGTTCAGCATCCCGCCGGCGGTGTAGTAACCTCGATCTCCGTCAGGAATGGCGACTATGTCAAAGCCGGAAACACATTGCTCACACTCGATGTGACCGATGTAAAGGCCGAACTGGAGATTATAGAGGCTGCATATTACGAAATACTGGCAAAAGTCGCCCGCCTGAATGCCCAGAAGGACGGCAAGCGGAACATCAGTTTCGACAGGCAGTTGCTGCAGCTCGCGGACCAGCCGGGCATCGCGATGATGATGAAAGCCCAGGTCCAGCTTCTCGAGAGCAACCTCGACACGCTGGAGGGCCGCAAGGATCAGCTTTCCCGACAGATCGAACAGCTAAGTCAGGTAAACAAGGGCCTCGAAGCCCAATTGGAGGGCATATCCGAACAGCACAGCCTGTTGGAATCGGAACTGTCGGATCTGAAGGTTCTGCAGCAGAAAGGCCTGGTGGAACGCACCAATGTATTCCGCGTCATGCGGGAAATCGCCGGAATCAAATCCGAATCCGGCCACATCGGTTCCGAGATCAGTCGCACAAAGGTCCGCATTTCGGAAACCGAGTTGAAACGTTACGAACTCGAGGATCAGGCGCTTTTTGACACGATCAGCGAACTCAGGGAAGCCGAGGCCAAATTGAAGGAACTGGCCGAACGAAAGAATGCCGCCGCTGTCCGCCTGGCCAGGACCACGATCCGCGCACCCCAAACCGGCTATGTACACGATCTTGCGGTAAGCACTGTGGGAGGGGTAATCGCATCAGGTGAAACGATAATGATGATCGTACCGGCCAAGGACCATTTCCTCGTGGAAGCTCGGGTCCGTCCGCAGGATATCGATCAGGTTGAACAGGATCAGGCTGTCTTGTTGCGGTTTGCCAATGCAGACAGCAGGCTAACGCCACAAATCAAGGGAAAGGTTACCGGCATTTCTCCCGATCTGCACCAGGATGAGGGTACCGGCATGTCCTACTACATCGTGAAATTCCAGCCTGAGGAAAACTATACCGATGCCCTGGGAAGCCTGCTGTTGAAACCGGGCATGCCGGTAGAGGCTTTCATCCAGACTGCTTCCAGAACCCCGCTGGCATATCTTGTTCAGCCTCTCAGCGATCAACTTAATCGTGCTTTCCGGGAGAAGTAGAGGGCTTTCCGGCGGGCCTCCGATGAGGCTTCGCACGGCGGTTTATAAAGTAGGCTTACCGAATGACATCAAGAAAAATTTGACGTTAACTATCTGACACAATATAGAAATACAAGCTTGGAATTATATGTATAATTCAAACAGATGCGGCCATTTTCAAGGGGGGAGCAATGCTCGAACTCTTCACGGCTGCATTTGCATCTCAGGACGACGCAGAAGAACACCTGAGTAACGGCGCGGTTACAGTAGACAGCGGCGATCTCGATCTTGGCAATGACAACGGCCAGGATCAGGTTATTGGCCTGCGATTTGACCAGATCGGCATCCCGAAAGGCGCAACGATAACCGGCGCCTATCTGCAATTCACGGCTGA
>JAMLIH010000114.1 GCA_023954255.1 Phyllobacteriaceae bacterium
GTGAAGGAGGTTTCACGCAGGTCCATGAAGCGCTCGATATACCAGCGCTCGATGTCGCGTTCGTCGGCATCGATGTAGATCGAAAAATCGAAGAAGTCGGAGATGAACGGCACCGAGCGCCCGGCCTTTGGCAGTTCCCTGGATTGCAGGACGTTGATGCCCTCGAAGATCAGGATGTCGGGCCGCTGGATCGTGCGGTGTTCGCCCTTCAGCACGTCATAGGTAAGGTGCGAATAGAGCGGAGCCGAAACCTCCGGCTCGCCAGCCTTCATCGATGACAGAAATTCCAGCAGAGCCGTCGAATCATAGCTTTCGGGGAAGCCCTTGCGGTTCATCAGCCGCCGCCTTCTGAGCGTCGAATTCGGCAGCAGGAAGCCGTCGGTCGTTACCAGCTCGACCTTCGGATTGGAGGGCCAGCGGGCAAGCAGTTCCTTCAGCAGTCTGGCGACGGTGGACTTTCCAACCGCAACCGAGCCGGCAACGCCAATGATGAAGGGGGTCTTCTGACCGCGCAACGAGAGAAACCGTGCCCGCTGCTTGAACAGCTGGATCGTCGATTCGCAATGGGCGGAAAGCAGGCGCGACAGCGACAGATAGATCCTGGTCACCTCGTCCATCGAGACCGGATCGTTGAGCGACCGCAGGCGATCGATTTCCTTTTCGGTCAGGGTCATCGGCGTATCGGCGCGGAACTTCGACCATTCCACGGCGGAAAAGGTCAGGAAGGGGCTGACTTTCTTGTCGGGCTCGCGCGGCGCCCAGAACGCATCCTGGGTGACTGTCGATCCGCGGCGAATGGCCTTCATCAGTGCGCCGCGGGTTTGATGGGCGCGGCGGGCGCTGTGGCCGCTCATTTCCTTGCCGAAGCCTTTTTGCGGGATTTGGAAGCCGGTGCCGGAGGCACGGCGCGGGAGGCCTTTTCCGCCAGGCCTGACATGGCGGTGCGCCGCTCCAGTTCGCCGGTTACTTCCTTGAGCGGAATGCCGGCAGCGTGGAGAACCACCAGCAGGTGGTAGAGAACGTCGGCTGCTTCCTTGGTCAGTTGCGAGCGATCGCGGACGGCTGCTGCAATAGCAGCTTCCACGGCTTCCTCACCCAGTTTCTGGGCGCATTTTTCAACACCGCAGGAAATCAGTGTCGCGGTGTAGGACGAGCCGTCGCTGACGGCAGCGCGTTCAGCAATGGTTTTTTCGAGGGTGTTGAGGGTGAACCTTGCCACGATTGTCCTGCCCCTGCCTGTTCTGCGCCCGTCTTGACAGCATTTGCCTGCGGATGCGGGTGATTGCCTAATCCGTGTCCAGTCTTACCGGAATTCCGGCAGCCTGCATATGCTGCTTGGCTTCACCTATCGTATAGGTGCCGAAATGGAAAATCGAGGCGGCAAGCACCGCGCCCGCATGACCGTCGCGAATGCCTTCGACCATGTGATCGAGATTGCCCACCCCGCCGGAGGCAATGACCGGCACAGACACGGCATCGGCAATCGTGCGCGTCAGCTCAATGTCATAGCCGGTCTTGCGGCCATCCTGATCCATGGAAGTCAGCAGGATTTCGCCGGCGCCAAGCGAGACCACCTTGCGGGCGAATTCAACGGCATCGATGCCGGTGGGCGTGCGGCCGCCATGGGTGAAGATTTCCCAGCGCGGCTCTTCGCCTTCGCCCGAGACCCGCTTGGCATCGATGGCAACGACGATGCACTGGTCGCCGAACTTGTCGGCTGCCTCGGCAACGAATTCCGGCCGCTTGACCGCTGCGGTGTTGATCGAGACCTTGTCGGCACCGGCCTGCAGCAATTTGCGGATATCGGCGATCTCGCGCACACCGCCGCCAACCGTCAGCGGCATGAAGCAGTGTTCGGCGGTTTGGGTCACCACGTCGAAAATGATCGAGCGGTTGTCGGAGGAAGCCGTGATGTCGAGAAAGGTCAGCTCGTCGGCACCGGCAGCATCATAGGCCTTGGCAGCCTCCACCGGATCGCCTGCATCGATCAGATCGACGAAGGAAACGCCCTTGACGACACGGCCGTCCTTGACGTCCAAACAAGGGATGACGCGGGCCTTGAGGGTCACTGAGCGCTCCCTTTCAATACCGCCAGCGCTTCCGCCGGGTCCAGCCTGCCGTCATACAGCGCACGGCCGGTGATCGCACCTTCGAGCCTTGCGCAGTCAGGTTCCATCATGCGCTTCACATCTTCGATGGAGGCAAGCCCGCCGGAGGCGATCACCGGGATCGATACGGCATCGGCAAGTTCGATGGTCTTTTCCCAGTTGATGCCGGTCAGCACACCATCGCGGTCGATGTCGGTATAGATGATCGCTGCGACACCGGCATCCTCGTACTTTTTCGCCAGTTCGATGACACCGAGCTCGCTTGCCTCCGCCCAGCCTTCGACCGCCACCTTGCCACCCTTGGCATCAATGCCGACAGCGATGTGACCGGGAAAATGGGTGCAGGCCTCGAACACGAGGCCGGGATCGCGCACGGCCACGGTGCCCAGAATAATGCGGGTCAGGCCTCTGGCAAGCCAGGCCTCGATATGTTCGAGCGTACGGATACCGCCGCCCAACTGAACGGGATTGCCGGTTGCCTTGAGAATTGCCTCCACCGCAGCGCCGTTGACGCTTTCGCCGGCAAAGGCGCCGTTGAGATCCACCACATGCAGCCAGTCGAAACCCTGATCCTCGAAAGCCTTCGCCTGGGCTGCCGGATCGGCGTTGTAGACGGTCGCCTGGTCCATGTCGCCGAGCTTCAGCCGCACGCATTCGCCATCCTTCAGATCGATGGCGGGAAACAGGATTTTTCGCTTCACGGCTTCCACTCCAGGAAATTGGCGATCAGCGCCAGGCCCAGTTTCTGGCTCTTTTCCGGGTGGAACTGCGTCCCCACCAGATTGTCGCGGCCGACAATGGCGGTGACCGGTCCGCCATAATCGGTTGTGGCGATCAGCTCTTCCGGCCGTGTGGTGGCGATGTGATAGGAATGGACGAAGTAAGCGTGCCAGCCCTCCGGCCCGGTGGGAATACCTGACAACAGCGGGTGCTCCTGCCGGACTTCCAGTGTGTTCCAGCCGATCTGCGGGATCTTGAGTTCCGGATCCGACGGCGTCATGCGCACCACGTCGCCGCCAATCCAGCCAAAGCCGGGCGTGACGGTTTTTTCAAGGCCGCGCTCGGCCATCAGTTGCGTGCCGACGCAGATACCAAGAAACGGTCGGCCCTTTTCGATCACAACTTCATGGAGCGCATCGACCATGCCGGTGACGGCATCGAGGCCCGCACGGCAATCGGCAAATGCGCCAACTCCCGGCAGAACGACGCGATCTGCCTTGCGCACGGCTTCCGCGTCGGCGGTCACTTGCACATCCATGGCGAGGCCGTGATCGCTCACCGCGCGCTCGAAAGCCTTGGCGGCGGAATGGAGATTGCCCGATCCGTAATCGATGATGACCGTTTTCATGCCGTCAGTCTTCCGCGAACAATCCGAATTCCGGACGATCGACCGCCTGACCAAGCCGCACCGGCCGGTTTGGTGCAACCGGAAGCGAGCCGCTTTCCACTGAGCCGGCTGATGCAAGAATTCCGGGCACGGTTTCTACCCGCTCAAGCCAGCGTGTTGCGGCCGCGTCCTCGTTTGCCGCCTCGACAAGGCCGGCCAGGCGCCAGCCCTGCAGTTCGAGCTTATTCGCTATCATGTTCGGGCCTTCGAGATAGATGTAGAGACCCGGCAGGAAGGTCAGTGCGGCACCCAGAACGGCAAGGCTGGTGGCACCCAGCGCGCTCAGAAAGAAGGCTACCAGCACATAGGCGGCAAGCCAGAACCAGAGCCGGTGCCAGAGCAGCCAGACAAAGGGAAAGATCAGCGCCAGAACCGATGCCCGATCCGCCACATAGCGGGCATTCTTAGCGTTTCCGCCGCCAGCGGCGCCAGCGGGTGGAATATAGACTTCATATACGGCCATGCCGAACACCTTGAACGGTATCGTCAGCGGCCTGTTTAGAGCGTGTCTTGTTTAATTGAAAGATGTTTGATGGCGCGGATCGATACCATCAGACCGTCAGCGTGCCCTTGGTGGAGGGAACGACGCCCTTCTGTCGCGGGTCGGTCTCGATTGCCGCCCTCAGCGCACGCGCCACGGCTTTGAAGCAGGTTTCGGCAATGTGGTGATTGTTGTCGCCGTAGTGGTTGGTGACATGCAGGGTGATGCCGGCATTCTGGGCCAGCGCCTGGAAGAACTCCCGCACCAGTTCGGTATCGAAAGAGCCGATCTTCGGCCGGGAGAATTGCACCTGCCAGACGAGATAGGGCCGGCCGGAAACATCAAGCGCGGCACGTGTCAGCGTTTCGTCCATGGCAAGATCGATGGAGGCATAGCGGGTGATGCCCTTGCGCTCGCCAAGCGCCTTGGCGATGGCCTGCCCCAGAGCGATGCCGGTATCTTCCACGGTGTGATGATCGTCGATGTGCAGATCGCCGGCCGCACGGACCTTCATGTCGATCAGCGAGTGGCGCGAAAGCTGCTCCAGCATGTGATCGAAAAAGCCGACGCCGGTTTCGACATCGTACTTGCCCGTCCCGTCCAGATTGATCTCGACGCGGATATCGGTCTCGCTGGTCTTGCGCGCCAGTCTGGCGCTGCGTTTGGCGGGATTTGCCATGGCGGATTCCGTCGATACTGCAAACATGCAACTGGTGATTTACCCGGCGGCTATACCACCGCAATGTTACGAAAGCCATAACGGGGCACGTCTGCGGCAGGTTGCAACCCCATTCAAAACGCATACATAAGGGCGACAGCGGAGAGAAAGCATGATTGAAAACCACCGCCCCGAAACGATCTACGGCACCACCATCGTCACCGTCCGGAAAGACGGCAAGGTGGTGATTGCCGGCGACGGCCAGGTTTCCCTCGGCAATACGGTCATGAAGGGCAATGCCCGCAAGGTGCGTCGGATCGGCAAGGACGGACAGGTGCTGACCGGGTTCGCGGGCGCGACGGCAGACGCCTTCACGCTGCTCGACCGGCTGGAAAAGAAGCTGGAACAGTATCCCGACCAGTTGATGCGGGCCTGTGTGGAACTCGCCAAGGACTGGCGCACCGACAAATACCTGCGCAATCTCGAGGCCATGATGCTGGTCGCCGACAAGGACGTGACCCTGTGCGTTACCGGCAATGGCGATGTGCTGGAGCCCGAAGGCGGGATCATGGCGATCGGTTCCGGCGGCAATTATGCACTGGCTGCTGCCCGGGCACTGGCCGACCAGAAACTGGGTGCTGAAGCGATTGCCCGCAAGGCAATGGAGATTGCCGCCAGCATCTGCATCTACACCAACGACAACCTGGTCGTTGAAAGCATGGATTCGGCAAGTTGAGCCAGAACCGGATGCAGGTACGCACCCCTCACGATCGCCAGTCCCTTCAATCGAATGTAACGTTTCAAGACAGGTGCATTGCATGACCAATTTTTCCCCGCGCGAAATCGTGTCGGAACTCGACCGGCACATCATCGGCCAGAAGGACGCCAAGCGGGCGGTTGCGATTGCGCTCAGAAACCGCTGGCGGCGCCAGCAGCTCGATGGCGACATGCGCGAAGAGGTGCTGCCGAAGAACATCCTGATGATCGGACCGACCGGCGTCGGCAAGACGGAAATATCCAGGCGGCTGGCAAAGCTTGCCAATGCACCCTTCATCAAGGTGGAAGCGACCAAGTTCACCGAGGTTGGCTACGTCGGGCGCGATGTCGAACAGATCGTGCGCGACCTTGTCGAAGTGGCGATCGCTCTGGTTCGCGAATCAAAGCGCAAGGAAGTTCGCACCAAGGCCGAGAAGGCTGCGGAAGAGCGTGTGATTGACGCTCTTGTTGGCGCGACGTCATCGCCTGGCACGCGCGATTCATTCCGTCGCAAATTGCGCGCAGGTGAACTCAACGACAAGGAAATCGAAATCCAGATCACCGATACAGGTGGCGGCATGCCGATGTTTGAGATACCGGGCATGCCCGGCGCGTCCATGGGTGCTATCAACATACAGGATATGTTGGGCAAAGCTTTTGGCGGGCGAACGAAGGCGCGGCGCGTCAGTGTTGAGGACAGCTACGATCTTCTTATTCAAGAAGAGAGCGACAAGCTGATTGATGCCGATCAGATCACCACCGAGGCGATCAAGATCGTCGAGAATGATGGAATCGTATTTCTCGATGAAATCGACAAGATCTGTTCACGTTCAGACACCTCGCGCGGTGGAGCAGATGTTTCGCGCGAAGGTGTACAGCGCGATCTATTGCCCCTGATAGAGGGTACGACGGTTGCCACCAAGCACGGACCTGTGAAAACGGACCACGTGTTGTTCATTGCTTCAGGCGCATTCCATGTCGCCAAGCCGGCCGACCTGTTGCCGGAGCTGCAGGGGCGACTACCGATCCGGGTCGACCTCACCGCTCTGACGCGTGAGGATTTCCGTCGCATCCTGACCGAGCCGGAAGCCAACCTGATCAAGCAGTCGGTGGCTTTGATGGCAACCGAAGGCGTGACGCTTGAATTCACCGACGATGCGATCGAGGCGCTGGCGGACATGGCCGTGTCGGTCAATTCGACAGTGGAGAATATCGGTGCGCGCCGCCTACAAACGGTGATCGAGCGGGTTCTGGAAGAAATCTCGTTTGTAGCGTCAGACAAGGACGGCGAAACGGTGACAATCGACAAAGCCTATGTCGAGGAGCGGATTGGCGACCTGGCGCGCAATGCCGATCTTTCCAAGTTCATCCTTTAACGGTGCTTGAAACGATGCTTGAGCCTGGCGGTGGACGAAACTCCGGCCGGGCGTGCGAACTTCATCGTATTTACCGCAAGCGGCGGGCTCGCCGTTAATCTGTGATAACGTCGGCGCG
>JAMLIH010000115.1 GCA_023954255.1 Phyllobacteriaceae bacterium
ATCGGCCATGTGCTCGACGAGACCTTCAAGCTGCTCAACCCCTTCATGCCGTTCATCACCGAGGAGTTGTGGGCAGAAACGGCGCAGCGAAACAGCCTGCTGTGCCATGCTGAGTGGCCCGAACCCGGCAAGGTTGATGAACAGGCCGCAGCCGAGATCAACTGGCTCGTCTCCCTGATTTCCGAAATCCGCTCGGTTCGCGCGGAAATGGGCATCAAGCCCGGCGCCTATCTGCCGCTGGTGGTGGTCGATGCGGATGCGGCAACCCGCGAACATGTCGCCCGCCACGAACCTGCACTGCACCGCCTTGCGCGTGTCGAACCGGTGGAATTTGCTTCTGGGGCGCCAAAGGGTTCAGCCCAGATCGTGCTTTCCGGTGCGCTGTACTGCCTGCCGCTTGCCGGCATTGTCGACCTGTCGGCGGAAACAGAGCGGCTCGAAAAGGAGGTTGGCAAACTCGATGGCGAGATCAGGCGCCTTGAAGGCAAGCTGGGCAACGAGAAATTCGTTGCCAACGCGCCCGAGGCCGTGGTCGCCGAGGAGCGCGACAAGCTCTCGGCCTACCAGGAGCAGCGCGACAAGACCGTTGCCGCGCTTGATCGAATCCGGCAGGCTTCCTGACCGGCAACTGTTTTGGGGCAATGCAAACCTGACAGAGGAAACCCATGATCCTGAAACATCTGCAGCCCGCAGCCAGCGTTCTCACCCTTTCCATGCTCCTCGCCGCGCCGGCCTTCGCCACTGAATATGCGGATTCCTACGACCGGCTGTGCAACAAGATGAAGTCCTGCGCGATGTCGCAGATGCAGGATGCCGAAGGCATGACCGAGGACATGAAGGCGATGGTGATGAACTCGCTCAATTCCATGTGCCAGAGCATCGAGGTGGGCTTCGGCACGGCGCTCGTCTACCAGGATCTGCTGGGTTCTGCTGCCCAATGCATGGATTCCATGGCCGAGCAAAGCTGCGAATCGTTGCAGCGCAGCGATGCCGACAAGACGCCGCAATGCCTTGAATTCCGCCAGAAGGCGAAAAAATACGAGTAATAATCGGTCATTTGAGTCAAAAAGCCGGGCAATTGCGCCCGGTTTTTCTCCATTTGCGCTTCCTGCTGTTGCGGTTAAGCAACAGTTAAATTTTGAAATGACCTGCTCTGACGTATACGTCAAAATTGACTTGCGAAAGCTGCGGATTTGGTTTGGATAGGTCGACTGGAGATTATTCGGGATTTACCCAGGGGGGCAATCTAAATGACAATCAAAGCCAAAACGACCCTAGCAGCACTTTCCGTCGCGCTGATGGCCAGCACGGCCCATGCGGGGGGACTGGATCGCACGACCTATTCGCCGAACATTCTGTTCGAGCAGGGCAAGGTCTACATCGAGGGTTCGCTTGCACGGGTGAACCCGGACGTGGATGGCGATCTGGTTTTCCCCGGCGCTATTCCGCTGCCAGCCGTTAACGGCGTAGACGACATGTCGCCGAACTACGGGTTGTGGTCCATAGGCGCAAAAATCGATCTGAGTGATCGGGTTGCCGTGGCCTTCCAGACCTTTGAGGCTGTCGGAGCGGATATCGATTTTGGCGCGCCGCCTAATTTCTATACCAACCTTTCCGCCTATGTGACCGGGCGTGCCTATGTGGGCACTGCGAAATTCAGCCTGAACGACAATTTTTCCGTTTTTGGCGGCATCAAGCACCTGGAGGTCTCGGGTGTGGCGACGAGCTTCTATGGTGCGGGTGAGTCTTGGGAACTCAATGGTGCGCACGGCACTGGCTACATTGCCGGTATTGCCTATGAGAAGAAGGAAATCGCGCTTCGCGTTTCGCTGACCTACGAGTCTTCCATCGACATTGATATGGATACATCACGGTCGGGCGGTTTTGTCTTTATTCCTCCGGCAGGGCCGGTTGTGAACCTTGCTAACGTCACAGGCACGACTACTGCTACCATTCCAGAAGCCTGGGAACTATACTTTCAGACGGGTATCGCACCGGGTACCTTGCTCTTCGGTAGTGTTCGCCATACCTCTTGGAGTGACGCGAATATCGTTCTCCTGAACGACCCGTCGAACGACAGCAACAATGTTACCGATTTCTCTGACAGCCTGACCTGGAACCTGGGTGTTGGGAAGCAGCTTACCGACCGGCTCTCCATGTCGGTTAGCGGCACCTATGAGGCCGGCGATGGTAAACCGAGCACGCTGCAGCCGGTGGATGGCAAGTTCACACTTGGTGTGGGCGCCAAGTACAAGCTGACGGAAAACCTCGAGATTTCCGGTGGTATCAGCCACACCTGGCTTGGTGACAACGAGACCGATACCGGTGCTCCGGTTGAGGGGCAGTTCGAAGACAACCACGCCTGGGCCTTCGGTACCAAGATCGCGCTTCGCTTCTAAGCAGGCAGGACTGGTAGAAATTTGAAACCGCCCCGGAAATGCTCAGGGGCGGTTTTCGTTTGGATTGTTGGAACCAGGGACTTCACCCCTTGCGGTGAACGAAGACCCAGCCGGTCGAGCCTTCGACGTTTTCCAGATGCGCGCCGTGTTCCTTGTTCACCAGCGTGAGCAAGCCCGCGGTCTCCAGCGCCTGAAGTTTTGCTGGAAAGCTGCCTTCCTCGTAGAAATGGTCGTTGAGGCCGATGACGAGATACCCGCCCGGGCGCAACACGCGCAGGATGTCGTCGATCGCATCGGGTTGAACGTGGCCGAAGGAGAAGACGCCGACACAGGTGGCCGCGCCGTAGTGGCCGTCAGGCGCTTCGAGGGGAGGGTGGTTGAGGTCTGCCTCGAACAGGCGGCGGTAGGCGCCCGTTGTCTCTGCCTTTGCCAGCATTTCAGGTGAGAGATCACAGCCGTCAATTGTTGCGTACCCGGCCGCTGCCAGCGCCCTGCCTGAAAGGCCGGTGCCGCAGCCCACATCGAGAACGGGTGCGTTTGCCTCAAGCCCGGCAGCCTGCAGCGCCCGCGCGCAACGTTCCGGCTGCCGGTATCCCTTTTCCTCGCCGATTTCGAGATCGTAGACCTCCGCCCATTCGGCATAGTGCCGCCGGGTCTCCTCGGTGGTCCTGAGTTCATACGCCTTGTCGAAATAGCGTTTTTGCCTGTTCCCGCCGTGATTGTTCACGTTGTGATCGTTTCTACCGGTCAATGCTGCCTCCCGGGTGCGCCTGCCTGCTGCGCAGTGAACGAAAATCGTTGCCCTTTTGCAACATCTGTCATCCGATTGATGCGCCTCTCCCCACTCAGGGGCCTGCCACCCCGCCTTGCCCCTTTTGCGCCATATTACGGCGGGACAGAGCAAAATGGAAAATCCGTGTTTTTTCCGGCCTGAAGGCCCGTTCCTGCGCCCGTCCTAAGGATTTGGAAACCGGGATTGCATAGCGTGCCTGCGGGGCTTGCCCGGCAAAGCCGCTGGAGCTTGCCGGACGGGCTTGCCTAATCGGGGATAAAATCCGAAAACGGCGGTTTGTCCGGTGCAGCGGCAAAGTGTTGGGCAGGCTGCGCCAAAGTCAGTAGCTGGGGAAAATCATGGCAGTGAAAAACCGGGCCGCCAAAGGCGGTAACAAGCATGCAGGGAACGGGATGAGCGGCGAAAACACCGGCTCGAGAGGCAAGAGCCGCTTCGACAAGTCCAAATTGCCGAGCCGCCACACGACGGTCGGGCCGGCCAGGGCGCCGCACCGCTCCTATCTTTATGCCATGGGGCTTTCCACCGAGGAGATCGCCCAGCCGCTGGTCGGCGTTGCCTCCTGCTGGAACGAGGCTGCTCCCTGCAACATTTCGCTGATGCGCCAGGCCCAGGTGGTCAAGAAGGGGGTTGCTGCCGGTCACGGCACGCCGCGCGAATTCTGCACCATCACCGTCACCGACGGCATCGCCATGGGCCACCAGGGCATGAAGTCGTCGCTGGTCTCGCGCGAGGTCATCGCCGACTCGGTGGAACTGACCATGCGCGGCCACTGCTATGACGCGCTGGTCGGCCTCGCCGGCTGCGACAAGTCGCTTCCCGGCATGATGATGGCCATGGTCCGTCTCAACGTGCCGTCGATCTTCATCTATGGCGGCTCGATCCTGCCCGGTACCTTCCGCGGCAACCAGATCACCGTTCAGGACGTGTTCGAGGCGGTCGGCCGCCATTCCGTCGGCGACATGAGCGATGCCGATCTGAGCGAGATCGAGCAGGCGGCCTGTCCGTCGGCCGGTTCCTGCGGTGCGCAGTTTACCGCCAACACCATGGCGACGGTGGCCGAGGCCATCGGCCTTGCGCTGCCCTACAGCTGCGGCGCGCCGGCACCGTATGAAATCCGCGACCGCTTTTGCTATGCAGCCGGCGAGCAGGTGATGGATCTCATCGCCGCCAATATCCGCCCGCGCGATATCGTCACCCGCAAGGCGCTGGAAAACGCGGCTGCCGTCGTCGCTGCCTCGGGCGGTTCGACCAATGGCGCGCTGCACCTGCCTGCCATCGCGCACGAATGCGGCATCAAGTTCGATCTGTTCGACGTTGCCGAAATCTTCAGGAAAACCCCGTACGTTGCCGATCTGAAGCCTGGCGGCAAATACGTCGCCAAGGACATGTTCGAGGCCGGCGGCATTCCGCTTTTGATGAAAACTCTGCTCGATCACGGTTACCTTCATGGCGATTGTATGACAGTGACCGGCCGTACTTTGGCCGAAAACATGTCGCATGTTGCATGGAACGGCGAGCAGGACGTGGTGCGCCCCGCCAACAATCCCATCACCAAAACCGGCGGTGTTGTCGGCCTGAAGGGAAATCTGGCGCAAGAGGGTGCCATCGTGAAGGTTGCAGGCATGGAGAAGCTCAAATTCTCCGGTCCTGCGCGCTGCTTCGATTCGGAAGAGGCTGCATTCGAAGCGGTCCAGAAGCGTGAGTACAAGGAAGGCGAAGTGCTTGTCATCCGCTATGAAGGCCCCAAGGGCGGCCCCGGCATGCGTGAAATGCTGGCAACCACCGCAGCGCTTTACGGCCAGGGCATGGGTGACAAGGTGGCGCTGATCACCGACGGACGCTTTTCCGGTGCCACACGCGGCTTCTGCATCGGCCATGTCGGGCCCGAGGCTGCCGTTGGCGGCCCGATCGGCCTGCTCAGGGATGGCGACATCATCGAGATCGATGCCGTCGAGGGAACGCTGGATGTGCGTTTGAGCGAGGAAGAACTCGCCGAACGCGCCAAACAATGGAAACCGCGCCGCCACGACTATCAGTCCGGCGCGCTATGGAAATACGCCCAGACGGTCGGCACCGCGCAATATGGCGCCGTGACCCATCCGGGCGGAGAAGAAGAAACGCATTGTTATGCTGACATCTGAAGTATCGCGTAAGGCCAGGACGGCTCTTGTTGCCGCAGCAGTGCTTGCTGCGGCGGCGGCCATGCCGTCAATGGGGCCGTTTGGCAGCTTTGTCGGAAGCGCCCATGCGTTCGACCCGACCAAGGTCTTCAAGAAGGAAAAGCCGTCGGCGCGCGATCTTTTCCGCTTCTATCTGAAGAAGAAGAAGGAAGGCGATACCGAGGAAGCCATCGACGTGCTGGAATATGCCGCCGATCAGGGCAACCAGACCGCCCAGTGGAAACTCGGCAAGATGTATGAGGCGGGCGATACCGTGCCGCGCGATCCGTCAAAAGCCTTTCATTTCTACAAGCAGATCGCCGACAATTACGGCGAAGCCCGGCCGAACACGCCCGAATGGGCGATCACCGGCAAGGCCATGGTGGCGCTCGGCCATTATTATTCCGATGGCCTGCCCGAGGCCGGCATTGCCCAGAACGGCAATGAGGCGCGGGTGATGTACACCACCGCCGCGATGTATTTCCGCGATCCCGATGGCCAGTTCGAACTCGGCAAACTGCTGCTTGAGGGCGAAAACAGCCCGGAGGAAGCCCGTCAGGCAATCCGCATGCTGCAGCTTGCCCGCAAGAAAGGCCATGTCGGCGCGCTGGCATTGCTCGGCCATGCCCTGGTCGAGGGTGAATACGTCCAGCAGGATGTGGTGCGCGGCCTGACCATGCTGACCAAGGCGAATGAAAGCGCTGCGCCCGAAATGCGCGACTGGATCGCCGAATTGCAGCAGAGCGCCTTTGCGCTCGCCAGCGTCGAGCAGCGCCAGCAGGCAATCGCCAAGCTGCAGGCGCAATAAGCGCCAAAATACCCCGGATTTTCGAGTGGATCGCCGTTGCCGGCAGGTCTAGCCGTGCAGAAGCGCGCGGTCGAACAGCGTCATGCGCGCAGGCTGAGGTGCCTCCGGCCGGTCGCCCGGCAGCGACAGCGGCGGGCCGAGTTCATGGCCGCCCGCCAGCGGGCAGGGCGTGTCGAGCATTTTCCAGCTTGTATTGTTGAGCACCCGTTCGCAGCGCGCCATGGTCATGCCCTTGGGGCTCCTGATGCAGGCGGTCTGGCCTTCCTGAACATCGCCGCCGGAATGCCGGCAGGTGCAGTTCGGCCCGGCAAGCGCCGGTTGCGGGAGCAGAGAGCTTCCGCCAAGGATCATGCCGGTCAGTGCTGCAAGCATGAAGTTGCGCATGGATGAATTCTGCGCCCAAAGCGCGATTCTGTCAAATGGCGGGGCGCGGGAAGGAATATGTCGGTTAGAATTGATGGTCACGCAGATGAAGCTATATTCCGCACAATTTCAGTTACAGGGATGCTAACAACTCGGCAT
>JAMLIH010000116.1 GCA_023954255.1 Phyllobacteriaceae bacterium
CATTGGGGTCCGGTGTACCGGTCGCTTGTCGGGACCGCACCGGCGCGGCTAACTCCCCTCCGGCGGCAGACTCACCGGCGGGTTCCGGTTCCGGCTCCAACGCCGGATCCTGACGGCTTTCGTGCATCTCGCGTTGTTGCAGGCGCTGCTCCTGGGCGCGGGCGACGGCCAGTTCCTCCTCGCCCGGTAGCTGCAGTTCCACGTGGGACAACACCAGCGTTACGCGCTCGCGGAGCCGATCCAGCATGTCCTCGAACAACCCGAAGGACTCGCGCTTGTATTCGTTGAGCGGGTCGCGCTGGGCGTAGGCGCGAAGCCCAATGCCCTGACGAAGGTGGTCGAGATTGAGCAGATGCTCTTTCCAAATCTGGTCAAGAATTTGTAATAACAGACTCTTTTCGACCATCCGCATGATGTCGGTGCCGTAGTTGGCGGCCTTCTCGGCCATCCGGCGATCGGTGGCCTCATACAGCCGTTCGCGGATCTCGGCGTCGGCGATGCCCTCCTCTTGCGCCCAGTCCGCAAGTTTGAGGTCGAGGCCGAAAACACGCAACACCTCGGCGTGGAGACCGGAAATGTTCCACTGTTCGGCATAGGCCTTCTCGGGAATGAAGCGGGCAACCAGGTCGTCAACGACCTGATGGCGATAGCTGGCGACTTCTTCCGCGACCTCTTCCGCGGTCATCAGCTCCCGGCGTTGTTCGTAGATGACCTTGCGCTGGTCATTCATGACATCGTCGAACTTGAGGAGGTTCTTACGAATGTCGAAGTTGCGCGCCTCGACCTTTTGCTGCGCCTTTTCCAGAGCCTTGTTGATCCAGGGGTGGATGATCGCCTCGTCTTCCTTCAGTCCCAGCTTGCGCAGCATGCCGTCCATCCGGTCGGAGCCGAAGATGCGCATCAGGTCATCCTGAAGCGAGAGGAAGAATTTGGAGCTGCCGGGGTCGCCCTGACGGCCGGAACGGCCGCGTAACTGGTTGTCGATGCGGCGGCTCTCGTGGCGCTCGGTGCCGATGACATAGAGGCCGCCGGCGTCGAGCGCCTGTTTCTTCAACGCGGCCACGTCGTCGCGGATCGCCTTTTCCTTCTTTTCGCGTTCCTTGCCTTCGGCCATGTCGCCGAGCTCGTGCTCGAGGCGCATGTCGAGGTTGCCGCCAAGCTGGATGTCGGTGCCACGGCCGGCCATGTTGGTGGCGATGGTGATGGCGCCGGGAACCCCGGCCTGTGAGATGATGTAGGCTTCCTGCTCGTGATAGCGGGCGTTGAGGACCTGGAAGTCCTTGATGCCTTCCTGGCGCAGTTTCTCGGCCAGCAGCTCGGATTTCTCGATCGAGGTGGTGCCAACGAGGACCGGCTGGCCGCGCTCGCGGCAGTCCTTGATGAGATGAATGATGGCGCGGTATTTTTCCTCGACCGTGCGGTAGACCTCGTCGTCCTCGTCCATTCTGGCGACCGGCAGGTTGGTCGGCACGTCGACGACCTGCAGGCCGTAGATGTCGGCGAATTCCTCCGCCTCGGTCATGGCGGTTCCGGTCATGCCGGCGAGCTTGTCGTAAAGGCGGAAATAGTTCTGGAAGGTGATGGAGGCAAGCGTCTGGTTTTCCGGCTGGATGGTGACGCCTTCCTTGGCCTCAAGCGCCTGGTGCTGGCCTTCCGAATAGCGCCGTCCCGGCATCATGCGGCCGGTGAACTCGTCGATGATGACGACCTCGTTGTTGCGCACGATATAGTCGCGGTCCTTCTGGAACAGCTTGTGCGCCTTCAGCGCGTTGTTGACGTGGTGGACGATGGCGACGTTTTCGATGTCGTAGAGGGACTCGCCCTTGAGCATGCCGGCTTCCTTGAGCAGGTTTTCAAGCTTCTCTGTGCCCTCTTCGGTAAAGCTGGTCGACTTCTGCTTTTCGTCGAGTTCGTAATCGGCCTCGTCCAGCATCGGGATGAACTTGTCGACGGTGACATAGAGTTCGGAGCGGTCGTCGAGCGGGCCGGAGATGATCAGCGGTGTGCGCGCCTCGTCGACCAGGATCGAGTCTACCTCGTCGACGATCGCGTAATTGTGACCGCGCTGGACCATGCTTTCGAGGTCGAACTTCATGTTGTCGCGCAGATAGTCGAAGCCGAATTCGTTGTTGGTGCCGTAGGTGATGTCGCAGGCATAGGCAGCGCGGCGTTCGTCATCATTGAGGCCGTGAACGATCACCCCGGTGCTAAGGCCGAGCCATCCGTAGAGCTTGCCCATCCATTCGGCATCGCGCTTGGCAAGGTAGTCGTTGACGGTAACGACATGAACGCCATTGCCGGCCAGCGCATTGAGATAGACGGCAAGGGTGGCGACCAGCGTCTTGCCTTCACCGGTGCGCATTTCGGAAATGCCGCCATCGTGCAGGATCATCGCGCCGACCAGCTGGACGTCGAAGGGCCGCATGTGGAGCGAGCGTTTGGCCGCCTCGCGGGCAACGGCAAAGGCGGGCACCAGCAAATCGTCCAGTTTGGCGCCATCTGCAAGCTGTTTGCGGAACTCGGCGGTCTTGGCTTTCAGGTCCTTGTCGGAAAGGGCGGAAATCTCTTCTTCCAGCGCATTGATCGCTTCGACTTTCGGCATCAGCGCCTTGATCTGGCGCTCATTGGCAGAACCGAAAATCTTCTTTGCGATACCTGTGAACATGCCCATTTGGGGATCCTTAGCAGTGTTGCGCCATCAGCGGGCCGGCGGGGAAGGCGGCGGAGACAGGCGTCAGACCCAAGCTGTCGTGAAACCGAATGATTTTGCCCGGTCTTTGGATATGTGCGTTTCCATCACTCAAAACGTGAAAAATGACGGGGCCGGTGGACGGCGGCCAAAGCGACAGATAAGAGTGGAGTAGTGCTATGTCAACGCCGGTCGCCAAGCGGAATCCGGCCCGAAAGGATGCAAGATGAACAAGGCAATGAGGCTGCCGGCGGCAATCGCGATAACGGCCCTGCTGGGCTTCGGCAGTGCTTTTGCCGACAGCAAGGTGGTTGCGAAAGTCGGCGAGTTGGAGATCACCACGCAGGAGCTTGCCTTTGCCGAGTCGGAGCTCAGCCGCGAATTCGCACAGGTTCCGGCTGAAAAGCGCACGGCCGCCATCCTCGCTGCGCTGATCGACATCAAGCTCCTGGCCAACCGGGCGGCAGTCGAGGGACTGGACGAGAAGGAAAGCTTCAAGGCCCGCATGGCCTTCGTCCAGTCGCGCAACCTGCACAATCTCTATTTTCAGGAGACGATTGTCGCCAATGTGACCGACGAGGAGGTCCGCGAGCGCTTCGACAATGAGATCGCCGCGATGGCGCCTGAAAGCGAGATCAAGGCGCGCCATATTCTGGTTGCCAGCGAGGAGGAAGCCAAGGCGATTGTCGCCGAGCTTGCCCAGGGCAAGGATTTCGCCGAACTCGCCAAGGAGAAATCAACCGGCCCTTCAGGCGCCAATGGCGGCGATCTCGGCTTCTTCGGCAAGGGCCAGATGGTGCCCGAATTCGAGGAGGCCGCCTTCGGTCTTGAAAACGGCAAGTTCACCACGACGCCGGTGAAGACCCAGTTCGGCTGGCATGTCATCCTCAAGGAAGAGGAGCGCGAAAAGCCGAAACCCGAGTTCGAGCAGGTGAAGGACCAGATCCGGCAGGCGGTCTATCGCGAAAAGTATTTCGATCTGGTCAAGCAGGCGCGCGAGGAAACCAAGGTGGAAATCCTTGACGCGGAATTGAAGTCGGCAGTAGAGGCCACCTCCGAGGAAACCGAGTAACGGGATTCGCCCGGTTCGGCGGAATGCAGTGCACGGAAAGCTGCCTGCCGCACCCGTCTCCCGGCGACTGAATCACAGACTGGATCGCAAGAATGGGTAATAGTCCGCTGAAGGTCTCGCCGCTCGCGCCTGCAGATTATCCGGCCATGCCGGCAATCGAAGGGGCGCGGCTTGCTGCCGTCGAAGCGGGCATCAAGTACAAGAACCGCGAGGATCTGGCGGTAATCGTCTTCGACAACCCGGCCAGCGTTGCCGGTGTCTTCACCCGGTCGAAATGCCCCTCCGCTCCGGTCGACTGGTGCCGCAAGCATCTGCCGAAGGGCAAGGCCCGGGCGGTTGTCGTCAATTCCGGCAATGCCAATGCGTTCACCGGCAAGAAAGGGGCCGACGCCGTCAGGCAGACGGCACAGGCAGCCCGCGAGGCGTTTGGCTGCAAGCCGTCTGAAGTGTTCGTAGCTTCTACCGGCGTCATCGGCGAGCCGCTCGATGCTTCCGGATTTGCCGGCCACCTGCAGCGTGCCGATGCCAAGGCATCGACCGATGGCTGGGCAGCGATGGCGCGCGCCATCATGACCACCGATACCTATCCCAAGATGGCAACGCGGAGCTTCGAGGCGGACGGCGTGACCTACCGTCTCAACGGCATGGCCAAGGGATCGGGCATGATCCAGCCGGACATGGCGACGATGCTGTCCTTCCTGGTAACCGACTATCCGGTGGCAAGCGGCCTGTTGCAGAAGCTGCTGGCAAAGGCTGTCGATCCCAGCTTCAATTCGATCAGCGTCGACAGCGATACCTCGACCAGCGACACGGTGCTGCTGTTTTCGGCACTCAACGGCCGCAAGGGCGAGCACAAGGCGAAGTCGGCCGGGGCAAAGGCCTTCGCCAGGGCGCTCGGCGAGGTGCTGCACGAGCTTGCCATGCTGGTGGTCCGCGACGGCGAGGGCGCCTCGAAGCATGTGGAGATCACGGTAGGCGGGGCGAAGAGTGCGGCTTCCGCCAGGCGCATTGCCGGCAACGCCAACCTGCCGCTGGTCAAGACAGCGATTGCCGGGGAGGACGCAAACTGGGGCCGCATCGTCATGGCTGTCGGCAAGGCGGGCGAGCCGGCCGACCGGGACCGGCTGGAGATTTCCTTTGGCGGCCTCACCTTGGCACGCAAGGGGCTGCGCGCGCCCGACTATGACGAAGAAAAAGCATCGCAGGTGATGAAGCGGGATTTCATCGACATCTCGGTCGATGTTGGGGTTGGACACGGCAAGGCCACGGTGTGGACCTGCGATCTCACCGCAGACTATGTAGCGATCAATGCCGACTACCGGAGCTGACCGGACAAAAGATCGGCATGCCGCTACGCAGCCGGGCGGATCCGGAGGCGCCTTGAAATATCAACTACCCCAGATCCGGCTGCTGGAAGCGGCAAGTTTCCGCTCCTTTCCCTCGACGACAACCCGCTACGACGGGACCTGGGCGATCCGCATGACGGCGGGCCACCCGGCAAAACGGCTCAACTCGGTCAATCCGCTGGATCCCGACGACTGCCTCGATCTCGAAAACCGCATCGCGCTGGCGGGCGACCGTTTCCGCAGTTTCGGACGGCCGCTGATGTTCCGGCTGACGCCGCTGGCGCCCGATGCGTTGCGCACCATGCTTCAGGAAAAAGGCTGGCAGAGCTTTGAGGAAAGCCTGGTGATGGCGGCCGACCTGTCGGCGGAGACGGCAGGCGATGCGGGCGACCAGTTGCCGATGAAGGATATCGGCCGCTGGGTCGACGGCTATATCGAGCTGTCGCAGGACAACCCCGAACTGAAGCCCGGCTTTTCCGAGATCATCGGGGCGACGGAACCGGAGACCGGGCTGTTCATGCGCTACAGCGAGGATGGCGCGCGGCTTGCGAGTGTCGTGCGCTGCGTGCGCGATCTGCGGCTTGCGGGCATTTTCGATCTCGTGACGGCGCCGGCGGAGACCCGCAAGGGACATGCCCGCGGCGTGCTGAAAACTGCACTGCGCTGGGCCTATCACACTGGGGCCCGGCGGGCCTGGCTGCAGGTGGTTGCCGAGAATGCGGCGGCGCGGCGGCTTTATGAGCAGCTCGGATTTGAGGAAATCTACCGCTACAGCTACTGGAAGCCGCCAGCAGAAACCCCGCGGGAAAAGCCGGCGGAAGCCGCCGGGGAAGCAGGGAAAGGCTGATGAAAACGCTTCTGGTGGTTGCCTGCGCGCTGGTCGATGCCGACAACCGGGTACTGATCACGCAACGGCCCGAAGGAAAGGCCCTTGCCGGCCTGTGGGAGTTTCCGGGCGGCAAGGTGGAGCAGGGCGAGTTGCCGGAGGATGCGCTGATCCGCGAGTTGCAGGAAGAACTCGCCGTTACGACATGGAAATCCTGCCTCGCGCCGCTGACCTTCGCCAGCCATGCCTATGACGATTTTCACCTGCTGATGCCGCTTTACGTGTGCCGCAAGTGGGAAGGACAGCCCCTGTCGCGGGAAAACCAGGCACTGAAATGGGTGCGGCCCAACCGGCTGCGCGACTATCCCATGCCGCCTGCCGATGAACCGCTGATCCCGGCGTTAATCGATCTTTTATAAAAATGTGAAAAATTTAACCAAGTTCGGCGCGTTCCCCGCTTGGGGAGTTGCGCCGCAAGCCATGTGTTTCGTCTGTGAGGGTTGC
>JAMLIH010000117.1 GCA_023954255.1 Phyllobacteriaceae bacterium
GGAAACCGGCCACCTTTCGGCGACCGAGGACCCGGCCGGTTTTTCGAAAGCGCTGAGATCCTTTCTGAACGGCTAAGCAGCAACGCCCGGCCGGCAAGTTGACTTACGGCAAGTTTTTCGCTAAGCGAAAAACTGTCGGTTTAATTTGCCCATGCCGTCGGGGCGTGTCGTTGGCCGGGATGGAGTCTTGAAGGAAGATCGCGAATTCATAACAGCACTTGCGAGAGGGCTCTCAGTCATTGAAGCCTTCGACCGCGATCATTCCAAGCTCACGCTGAGCGAGGTTGCTGCGCGCACAAATCTGAGCCCGGCAACCGCCCGCCGTTGTCTGTGGACTCTCGAGAAACTGGGTTATGTCGGCTCCGAGGGCCGGGAATTCATGCTGCGACCCAAGGTTTTGTCGCTTGGGGCGACGTTTCTTGAGGCGGGCCGTTTTGAAGAACTCATTCAGCCGGTTTTGCGCGATATCGTTGCCGAGGCCGGAGACAGCGCCTCTCTTGGAGTGATGGAAGGCGACGATGTCCTGTATCTCGCCAATTTCTCCGGCAAGCGCTATGTGCGGCTTACCGCCGGCGCGGGCAGCCGCTTTCCTGCCTATGCGGTTTCGATCGGTCGAGTTCTGCTCGCTGCGTTGAGCGAAGAGGATCTCGATGCCTATCTCGACCGGGCCGAATTCCACAAACTCACACCGTTTACCGTTACCGAAAAAACGCGCCTGCGCAGCCTGATCGAGGATGTGCGCCAGGCCGGCTACGTGGTCGTCAAGGATGAACTGGAAACCGGCCTTGCGGCTGTTGCGGTGCCGATCAGGTTGCGGTCAGGAAAGGTGGTTGCCGGTCTGAACTGTTCCGGTTTCAACCGGGGGCAGGATGATGAGAACCTCATCGCCGGGCGACTGGATGTGCTGCGCCGCGGTGCGGAGCGTATCAACGAGGTGCTGCGGCAGGTGCCCTCCTTGTCGGCCTCTCTGGAAACAACCGTCAGGCCGGTGGCAGCCGACAGTTGATTCCCGAAGGGGCCGCGATCACCGCGAAACCGTAGCCTCGGCCGCGCTTTCACCTGCAATCTTGCCGAAAACCGCTCCGGACATCAGCCCGGTGCCGCTGGGATAATTGTAATAGAATATTCCGCCCACCAGTTCGCCGGCAGCGTAAAGGCCCGGTATCGGGTTCATGTCGTGGTCGACCACCTGTGCCGATTTCGAGGCGATGCGCAGCCCGCCAAAGGTGAAAGTAATGCCGCAGCCTACCTGATAGGCCTCGTAGGGAGGCTCGTCGACGGTGTTGGCCAGTTCGATTTGGGGATATCCAGGTTCCGGGTTCCGCGGCCGTCCTTGATCGACATGTCAAACTTGCGATCCGGTCATCACGGACTTGTTGTAGGCTTCCATTTCGGCGAGGAAGCCGGCAGCATCGACCCCATCTTCTCTGCAAGCTCCTCCAGCGTCGTTGCCGTGACCTTGGTTACCTGCTTGATGCGGTACTCATCCCACTGAAGCGGTATGACCTTGCTGTCGAATACCTGCCAGGCATACTGGTCCGGTTGCTGCAGGATGATCCGGCGCCATATTTGGCGTAGGTGTAATTGCGGATATCTGCTCCTTCATCGACGAAACGCCGGCCGTTTCGCGTTACGGCCATGATGCCGATCTGAGCAGGAGTGTTTCTGAAATCCGTCGCCCACTGCAAGAATCGCCGAATTCCGGCGCGTTAATCCCATTCGCAGGCATGACATCGTCCGGACCAGTTGCCCATGCGGAGATGCGCAATTATCAAGCGCCATCCGTATGCCGTCTCTGTGTTGAAGCGTGTTCCCGCGCCGCGAACGCTGTCCCAGCCGACGTTCTTATGTCCCGCCACTCTGAATTGGCTTCCGAAACCTCCGCAGGCAAGGACAACCGCGCCAGCCTTGATTTCGGAAATTCTGCCGTCATGGCGCACGCGCACGCCGTCAACTTTCAGCCCGTCGTAGAGCCAGGACAACACGCGAACGCCGAACCGGACCTCGATTCCGTTCTTGCGACGTCTCCAACGCTGGTCAGCAGGTGACCCGCCGCCAGGGATACCGTGACGCCACCCAGAACCGGATCTTGCCATCAACGCGAAGGTCTGGCGTCCGTAGATGGGCACAAACCGGATGCCTTTTTCTGCATCCATTTCATTGTGGCGTTCGACTGCATCACGAGTTGTTCGCACAATTCCGGATCGGTTCGGTACTGGGTGACCCGGAACATGTCGTCGTAGAACTGGTCGGTGGAGTAGGGCCGAAATCGTTGTCTCGATTTCCTGCTCGGTCAGGTCGGGCATGATCGCCTTCAGATCATCGACACCATCATAGGCAAAGCGAATACCACCTGCCGTAAAGCGTGTATTGCCCGCACTTTCTTCTTCCGGCGCATTCGTAGCACACCGACACGGGCCTGCATTTTCGGCAGCAGCCAGCGCGGCGCCAGCAACGGCGTTACCGGCTCCCACGACAACGACATCGAATTCTCTGCTCATGACGGACTTTGCTGCGTTCGGAGATCTCGCCAGAGAAACGATAGAGCCATGCAGTGGCGAAAGTGGCAAACGAAACTTCGTCTAGCGAAGAAAATTTTGTTTGTAAATCTGGAAGTCGATTTCACAGCCCAATTGGCACGTTTGAGCAACATATTGGGCGTTGCCTTCATTGACGAAGGCGGTGGTAATGCAGCATGGTTCGCACTGTGATAATTTTTTCGCATAACGAAATACGGAGCAGGTGCACGCTGACCAAACCTGCAATCATCACGGTGGCAATTACGGGTTCTGTGCCCCGCAAGAAAGGATACGACGGCAGTGCCGGTTACTCCTGCCGAGCAGGTGGGATCGGCGCATGAATGTTTCGAGGCGGAGCGCCACGGTGGCCCATATTCACGTGCGGGATGAAGCCGAGGCGCCAAGCTCGGATCCCGAGCTTTTCCGGCAGGTTCAGGAAGGCGTTCGCAGGCACTGCCCGGGGATGGTCGTGCAGTTTTTCCACCGGGGGCAGGGGCAGGACCGATGAAGAGCGCATCAGCCGCTTTACCTGAAGCCCGACATGGCCTCCTATGCAACCGGATCAGTCAACTTCGGCAGCTGGATTTATGCCAACCCGGTCGGCTTTGTTGAAAAGCTCGCGGATGTGATGCTGGAGAACAGCATCCGCCCGGAGGTGGAGGTTTTCGATGCAGCCATGATGTACAATGCTGCGGAACTGGCGAAACAGGGCAGGATAAGGCGACCGTTTCATGTCCAGTTCGTGCTGGGCATCAGGAATGCCATGCCGGTGCGACGACGGCTGCTTGAGTTTCTGGTTTCCGAATTGCGGGAGATTGCACCGGAAGCAAGCTGGGGAGCGGCCGGCCTCGGGCGCCACCAGCTGGAGGTCAATCACTGGTGCTTGGAACTGGGGGGACACTGCCGTACCGGCCTGGAAGACAATATCCGCTATGACGGAGAAAGGCTGGCGCGGAGCAATGCCGAGCTTGTGGAGCGCGTCGCCGGTCTTTGCGCCGGATACGGCCGCCATCCGGCATCACACCAGGAGGCTCGCGAAATACTCGGGCTTGCACCGGTGATGGCGGAGACGTAGCCGTTGAAGTGGATGAAGTACGGGACGCATAGTTAGAGAGAAGATGCATGAGCAACAAAGAAATGGATGAGAAATACCAAGCGGGCATGAAGGTCCGGCGCCGAATTCTCGGCGAGGCGCATGTCGACAAAGCGGTTGAGAACACAACACCGCTGAACCGGGAGTTTCAGGACATGCTCACCCTCTACGGCTGGGCTGATGTCTGGGGAAGGGACGGTTTCGACTATCGTACACGCCGCATCCTCGTGCTGGGCACCATGATGGCGCTCGGCAGATGGGAGGAATTTGTCATGCATTTGCGTGCCGCGCTGCGTGACAACTTCTCGCTGGAGGACATCAAGGAAATCATGCTGCAGCAGGCAATCTATTGCGGCTTGCCGGTGACCAACACTTCCTATCATCACCTCAATGCCGTGATTGAGGAACTTGAAGCGGAAGGGGTTGAGCTCAACTGGGGCAGCCTGAAGCCCGGTGCATGAGTGCCGCTTCGGACAATCTTGAAGCTGTCATCTCGGCCCTTGAGACGGAGTGCATCGAAGAGAGGATATGTCCGCTGACAAGCAGAAAGCTTGCGGCGACGCTGGACTTTGACGTGCCGCACACTGCCGACGGCGATGAAATCCTGCCGCTGGCGCACTGGCTTTACTGCCTGCCGATTGTCGCCCATGCGGGTCTCGATGAAAACGGGCATCCCAGGCGGGGCCGCAACATGCCTGATCTGCCGTTTTTCAAGCGCATGTTTGCCGGGTCCGATATCCAGTTTGTGGCACCGATGCGTGCCGGCGCGCAGGTGCGGCGAA
Organism: Phyllobacteriaceae bacterium; assembly: GCA_023954255.1. GTDB lineage: Bacteria > Pseudomonadota > Alphaproteobacteria > Rhizobiales > Rhizobiaceae > Salaquimonas. Next base: position 4,395 of record JAMLIH010000117.1, read on the forward strand.
CCGGCAAGGTGACAAGTATTCTCCCCAAGCAGGGCCGTAGCGGCGCGTTCTATCTCGTCAATGTGCGGCAGGAATATAGCGATGATGAGGGTCCGCTCATTATCGAAGACCAGAAGATTGTCTATCGCAAGGAAGTCAGCCACGGCAAGCGGGAGGAAGGTGCGCAGCAAAGGGAGTTGCCGGCAGCCGAGTGGTCGAAAACCTACCTGCCGGATGAGCGCATGCTGTTCAGGTATTCCGCGCTTTTGTTCAGCGCCCACCGTATTCATTTCGATCGTGAATTCACCTTGTCGGAAGGATATCCGGCTCTGGTGGTGCATGGGCAGTTGGCGGCAACCTGTCTAGCGCAACTGGCAGTCCAGAAGGCTGGCAGGCCGCTGAAAAGCTTCTCCTACCGCTCCACGGCTCCGTTGTTTGAAAAACGGCCCTTCCTGGCTTGCGGCCGTCCAAACGATACGGGGGCGGAACTGTGGGCGCTGGATGATGCGGGCGGACTCAGCATTCGCGTAAGCGCGGAATTCAGGACCGGCGTGTCCTGAGCCCTAAGCGAAAGAACCCGAGGAAGCGCAATGGCTGAGATGATGGAAGCAATCCTTGCCCACGCTCCCGGCGGGCCCGAGGTTCTCGAACTGGGTAGCGTGGAAAGACCGGTTGCCGCCGCTGGCGAATTGCTGATCGAGGTGCATGCCTCGGGACTGAACGGTGCGGATCTGGCACAACGGCAGGGGAGCTATCCGCCGCCGAAAGGTGCTTCGGAAATACTGGGACTTGAAGCGTCGGGCGTCGTGGCCGCAGTGGGCGAGGGCGTTTCCGGCTTTGCCACCGGCGACAGGGTTTGCGCGCTGCTTACCGGCGGTGGTTACGCACGCTATTGTGCCGTTCCCGCGGTACAAGCAGCAAGGCTGCCGTCAGGGGTGGATTTCATTCAAGGGACAAGCCTGCTGGAAACCCTGTGCACGGTTTGGCTCAACGTGTTTGAAATCGGCCAGTTGAAGACTGACGAGAGCCTGTTGGTGCATGGCGGAACCAGCGGCATCGGAACCGCTGCCATCCAATTGGCGACACTTGCCGGCGCGAAGGTGTGGTCCACCACCGGGTCTGCGGAAAAGGTGAAGCTCTGTCTGGAGTCGGGCGCTGAACAGGCCATCAACTATCACGAGGCGGATTTCGCCGAGGTCATCCGGGAGAGCGGAGAAGCGATGGACGTTGTCCTCGATATTGTCGGCGGAGACTATTTCGAGCAGAATTTGCGGTGTATGGGCACCCATGGCCGCATGATCGTCATCGCCATCAAGGGCGGAAGGTATGGCAAGATCGATCTGGGCCGACTGTTGATGCGCAATCTCAGTGTGCAGGGGTCGACTTTGCGCTCGAAGCCTGTTGCCGAGAAAGCCGCCCTGGTAAGCGCTGTACAGCAGAGGGTGTGGCCGATGATCGCCGATGGTTCCTACAGGATTATTGTCGACAGCGTGTATCCTGCCTCGAAAGCCGCTGAAGCCCATCGCCATATGGAATCCGGCAGGCATATGGGCAAGATTGTTCTGAACTGGGACTGAAACCGGTGACGCAAGAAAAGCAATCTTCAAGTTCGGGGGCTCCGCTCGCAAGCCTGTTTGCTTCAGCTGTCTACGATGTCGCGCTGGACAAGCTTGCAGCTTCGACGGTCGATCATGCGAAAACCATTCTGATTGATGCGCTGGCCTGCGTGTATGCCGCGCCTGCTTCCCTTGAGGATCAGGCGATTGCCGTTGCAGGCGAACAACCCCTGCCGGGCTCCGGCGGCGCCACCCTCATTGCCAGCGGCCGCAATGCCGAACCGGCAACGGCAGCGCTGGTGAACGGTGCTATGCTGCGCTCGCGCGATCTCATGGATGTCTGTGCGGGAAGGGATGTCAGTCACCCGAGTGAAATCATTCCGTCTGCGCTTGCTGCAGCCGAGGTTGCTGGCGCCAGTGGCCGGGAATTGCTGGAGGCGATGGTGGCGGGCTTGTGCCTGCATGTCACG
>JAMLIH010000118.1 GCA_023954255.1 Phyllobacteriaceae bacterium
TTGCCGCGATGATCCGCTGCCCGTCGGTGACCCCCGACATCGCGGGTACGCTGGACTATCTGGCGTCTGCGCTGGAGCCGCTGGGCTTTGCCTGCAAACGCGTGACCTTCAGCGACGACGGCACGCCCGATGTCGACAATCTCTATGCCCGGCTCGGCACGGACGGGCCGCATCTGATGTTCGCGGGCCATACCGATGTCGTTCCGGCAGGCAATGAAGCCGCCTGGACGCTGCCTCCCTTTGCCGCCGAGGTGAAGGACGGGATGATGTATGGCCGCGGGGCCGTCGACATGAAGGGCGGCATTGCCTGTTTCGTGGCGGCGGTGGAAGCCTATATGGAAAAACACGGGGCGCCGACGGGGTCGGTCTCCTTCCTGATTACCGGCGACGAGGAAGGCCCTTCCGTCAACGGCACCGACAAGCTGCTCAAATGGGCCGCCGAAAGGGGCGAGCGCTGGGACGCATCGATCGTCGGTGAGCCTTCCAATCCCGAAGCAATCGGCGACGCCATCAAGAACGGGCGGCGCGGCTCGCTTTCCGGCCGCATCATCGTCCATGGCGTGCAGGGGCATTCGGCCTATCCCCATCTTTCCGACAATCCGGTGCGCGGCATGATGGACCTGCTCGACGCATTGCTGGCAGCGCCGTTTGACGAGGGTACCGAGTATTTCCAGCCGACCAACATGGAAGTGACCACGGTGGATGTGGGCAATCCCGCCGTCAATGTCATCCCGGCAGAGGCCGTTGCCGGTTTCAACATCCGCTTCAACGATATCTGGGATGAAGACAGTCTCAAGGCCGAAATCCTTGCCCGGCTCGACAAGGGCGCGCGGGCGGGCCGGGTCCGGCCGGACAAGGGCAAGCCCGTTGCCTTCTCCGTCGAATGGGTGGGACGGGTAAGCCCGGTGTTTCTGACCAGCGATACCGCACTGGTGGAGACGCTTTCAGCCGCCATCCGTGCAACGACCAACAAGCAGGCCGAACTTTCGACCGGCGGCGGCACATCGGATGCCCGCTTCATCAAGGATTACTGCCCCGTGGTTGAATTCGGGCTGATCGGCCAGACCATGCACCAGACGGACGAGCGCATCGCGCTTTCCGATCTCGACACGCTTACCGCCGTCTATCTCGAATTTCTCGAACGCTGGTTCGCCATCGCCTGAAGCGGAAAACACAATGTCACGCCCCATTTCACGAATCGAAACCCTTGAAGAGCTGCAGGCACTTTACGGCGAGCCGGGCCAGGCCTCGCTGGTCAAGGAGACGGCGGAGATCATTCCGCAATACCGCGCCTTCATCGAGGCGTCGCCCTTCTGCACCATCGCAACGATGGGTGACGCCCGTGATGGCGGGATGATGGACTGTTCCCCGCGCGGCGATCTGCCGGGTTTCGTGCGGGTGCATGACGAGCGCACGCTGATGATGCCCGACCGCAAGGGCAACAACCGGGTCGATACGCTGCGCAACGTGCTGGCCGATCCGCGCGTGGCGCTGTGCTTTCTGGTGCCGGGTTCTCTCAATGCATTGCGGGTCAATGGCGAGGCGCATCTTTCCGCCGATCCCGACCTGCTCGCCTCCTTTGCCGTCGAGGGCAAGGCGCCGCGCTCGGTCATGGTGATCCGCACCCGCTCGGTCTATTTCCAGTGCGGGCGGGCAGTGGTGCGCTCGAAACTGTGGGAGGAAGAAGCCAAGATCGATCCCGCCAGCCTGCCCACGGCGGGCGACGTGCTTGCCCATGTGAGCAACAACGAGATCGGCGGCCCGGACTACGATGTTGAATGGAGTGGCCGCGCACTCAAGACGCTGTGGTAGCGTTCCCTCAGTATTCCACCCGCTCGAAATAAAGCCCGCAGGCAGGCGCCACGGGGCCGCAGGCCTTGCGGTCCTTCGCTTCCAGCGCTGCCCTGAGATCATCCGCCGTCCACTTGCCTTCGCCGACCAGCTTCAGCGAACCCGCCATGGAACGCACCTGATTGTGCAGGAAGGCGCGCGAGGACGTGACAATCTCGATCAGCCGCCCGCCGGTGCCGCGATCTTCGGCGAGGCGTACGTCAAGGGTATCCAGCGTTCGCTCGGGATTCTTCGCCTGGCAGTCGGTGGATCGGAAGGTGGTGAAGTCATAATGGCCTACCAGCACCTTGGCGGCGTTGTCCATCGCCCCGATGTCGAGCGGTTTCTTCACATGCCAGAGACGGCCGGTATCGACCGTCGGATTGGCCGGGCGGTTGAGGATCAGATAGCGGTAATGGCGGCGCCTGGCGGAAAAGCGGGCATCGAAATCATCCGCCGCCTTTTCGCAGGCGAGCACGGCGACGGGATGACTGGCGAGCTTCAGCAGGCCGTTCGTCGCCTCGCAGATCTTGTAGGCCGGCCATTCGGCCTCGAGATCGGCATGGGCGACCTGCCCCCGCGCATGCACGCCGGTATCGGTCCTGCCGGCGGCAAACAGCGTCACCGGATGGCGGGCGAATTCCGCCATCGCCTCTTCCAGCGCCTGCTGGACGGAGGGAAACTCGTCCTGGCGCTGCCAGCCGTGATATGGCGTGCCATCATATTCGATTGTGAGCTTGTAGCGGGGCATCAGGAAAGAACCGCGCCTGCTTCAACCCGGTTACCACGCAGGAATTCATCGGCTTCCTGCACACCCTTGCCGGCGCGCTGAACCCGGACGAGCCGAACCGCGCCTTCTCCACAGGCAATGGTCAGCGCATCATCCAGCACCGTGCCGGGCGCGCCGGAACCTTGCGCCAATACCGAGCGCAACACCTTCACCCGCACCGGCCCTTTGACGTTTTGGGCACCCAGCCCGATTTCCGTCCAGGCGCCGGGAAAGGGCGAGAGCCCGCGAATGTGATTGTGGACTTCCCGGGCAGGCCTCGACCAGTCGATGCGGGCTTCCGCCTTGTCGATCTTCTCGGCATAGGTGATGCCGCTTGCGGCCTGCGGGGTCGTTTCCAGCAGGCCGCGTTCCAGCGCTCCCATGGCGCGGACCATCAGATCAGCACAGGTGGCGCTCAATACGTCGTGCAGTTCGGCGGCCGTCGTGTCGGGGCCGATCGCCACCTTTTCAGCCATCGCGACGGGGCCGGTATCGAGGCCTGCCTCCATGCGCATCACCATGACGCCGGTCTCGCCATCGCCTGCCATGATCGCCCGCTGGATGGGCGCTGCCCCGCGCCAGCGCGGCAGCAGCGAGGCATGGCCGTTCCAGCAGCCGAGCGGAACCGCATCGAGAATGGCCTGCGGCAGGATCAGCCCGTAGGCAACGACCACTGCCGCATCGGCCTCATGAGCTGAAAACGCTGCCTGCTCGGCCTCGCCCCTGAGCGACTTCGGCGTGAAGACGGGAATGCCGAAACCCTCGGCGGTTTCATGCACCGGGGATTTCTTCTCCGCCATGCCGCGGCCTGCCGGTCTTGGCGGCTGGGTATAGACGGCAACGATCTCGTGACCATGACCGACCAGCGTGGTCAGCACCGGCACGGAGAATTCCGGCGTGCCCATGAAGATGAGGCGAAGCGGCATTGGCTAAAGTACCAGCGGCGGGACGTTGTCCCGGCCGGCCTGTCTGGCGATCTTGGTAAACCTCTTGACCACCATGTTGCGCTTCAACGCCGAGATATGGTCGATGAACAGCTTGCCGTCGAGATGGTCGATCTCGTGCTGGGCGCAGGTCGCCAGCACACCGTCTGCCTTCATCACCTGCGGCTTGCCGTGGCGGTCGGCATATTCGATCGTGACCGAAGCGGGACGTTCCACATCGGCGAAATAGTCGGGGATCGACAGGCAGCCTTCCTCATAGGTGGAGGCTTCGTTGCTTTCAGCAACGATCCTCGGATTGATGAGGACATGCGGCAGCTTTTTCGTCGGCTTGCGCTCCGGGCGCTCCGGCGGCTCCTCGCCCCTGGCTTCCGCCTCTTCCACGGCTTCCTGCCAGGCGGCAAGCTCGGCCGTGCGCTCTTCCTCGTCCTTCGGGTCGCCGCAATCCATCACCAGCAGGCGATAGGGAAAGGCAACCTGAATGCCGGCAAGGCCGATGCCCGGCGCCTCGTACATGGTCTCGAACATGGCGTCGATCAGCTTCTGATGACGCTCATCGAGGCCTTCGAGCGGCTCGGAGACCCGGCGCAGCATGGGGTCCGGCAGGTTGACGATATCAAGGACGGGCATGGGTACTCATAAGCTAGCAGTTCATGCGCCTGAGATATGGTCTCGCGCCTGCCGCGTCAACGAAGCAATTGGCACGGACGGTCCAAATATTCCTGTTTTGTTCTTTTTGGTCGTGTTCACCGGGCGAATCTGCTAGCAAGACGCAATGGAAACACAAAACGGATTTGACTTCACCGCGCTGTTCGCGACGCCGGTTTTTGCCCTTGGCGGGCGGAGCTTCACCTTTGGCGAGGCAGCGCTGGGCGCGCTCGGACTGCTGGCGCTTTTTGCCCTGCTGTGGACCGTGCTTGCCTGGCGGTCTGCCAAGCGCCGGGCCGCCAATGAAGCGGCAGCGCTCGAGCGGGCCCGGGAGGCCGAAGCCCGCATGGCGGAACTGGTGGCGACCCAGAACGAACTGACCGGGCGGCTGACGGCGATGAACGAGAACCTCGCCTCGCGGCAATCCGATCTGGCGCGCGCGGTCAACGAGCGGCTCGAATCGATGACCGGGCGCATCGGCCAGTCGATCACCGAGACGACGAAGAACACCCAGGAAAGCCTTGCCAGACTGCAGGAGCGGCTTGCGGTCATCGACACGGCGCAGACCAACATCACCGCGCTGACCGGCCAGGTGGTGGAACTGCAGGCGATCCTCGCCAACAAGCAGACGCGGGGCGCCTTCGGCGAGGCGCGCATGCAGGCGATCGTCGAGGACGGGCTGCCGCAGGGCGCCTATGCCTTCCAGCCGACCCTGTCGAACGGCTCACGGCCCGACGCGATCATCCACATGCCCAACGACACGCCGCCGCTCGTCGTCGATGCCAAGTTTCCGCTGGAAAGCTATCACGCAATAAGAGACGCAGAGACGCCGGAGCGCGCCAAGATCGCGGCCCAGGCCTTCCGCCGCGACGTGGAAAACCACATCAAGGCCATCGCCTCGAAGTACTTCATCAAGGGCGAGACCCAGGACACGGCCTTCATGTTCGTGCCGTCGGAATCGATCTTTGCGGAAATCCACGAAAAGCACGAAACGCTGGTGCAGAAGGCGCACCGGGCGCGCGTCGTCATCGTCTCGCCCTCACTGCTGATGCTGTCGATCCAGGTCATCCAGTCGGTGTTGAAGGATCACCGCATGCGCGAACAGGCGCATCTCATCCAGGGCGAGGTGGCGCGGCTGATGGAGGATGTCGGCCGGCTCGACGACCGGGTACAGAAGCTCGCCACCCATTTCGGCCAGGCGCAGAAGGATGTCGACGACATCCTGACCTCCTCCGGCAAGGTGACCAAACGCGGCACGAAAATCATCGACCTTGAATTCGACGATGCCCGCGCGGTTGAGGGCGGCAAGGGCAACGACCAGCGGCGAGGATTGAAGGTGGTGGAATAGTGGCAATAACCGACGCCGATACCGTATTGGTTTTGGGTGCCGGAACCTCCGCTCCCTTCGGGTTGCCGCTTGGCGGAATACTCATTGATAGGATTCGTAAGCGTATTAGCTCGGAAAGAGCATATCTGTCGGGGGATTATTTCAGTAGCCGACTGCAAGAAGCTTCTGTTTCTTATGCTGCTTTTTATCGAATGCCATTTTTTGGCGCGGTCGGCTACAGCCATGTCGAATGGAATGGAAACAGCGGCCGTATCAAGCGAAGCGTCAGTACTGATCTAGGAAAAATTGGAGAACTGGAAGCGCTGCTTGCAAATCAGACCAGCGAAACCATTGATGATTTTATTGTCGAAAACCCCGACTATGCCGATCTCGCAAAGATTGGGATAGCCGCAGAATTCATGACGGCTTGTTACGATTTTGACAAAAGCCGTCATTCAGCAAAACCATTTACCATGCGGACGAATTTCGCTCTAAACGGAAACGATATCCGAAACTGGATTCACTTGTTGATCAACGTCATCCGGCAAGGAATTCGGTCCGGGAATGTCACCGCTGAAAACAAGATCAGGATCATAACCTTCAACTACGATACCATTCTCGAGCATGTGTTATCCGAACAGTTTTCCAATTCACAGGCGATGCAGGGAAGAGACTTTCGGGACTTTGTTGACATCCTTCACGTTCATGGACAATGCGGGGAACTAAACGAGCAGATTGCCTCGCCTCAGAAACGCTGTGTCTCATGGGCTCAAGGGATACATGTT
>JAMLIH010000119.1 GCA_023954255.1 Phyllobacteriaceae bacterium
CGTCTGCAACGGCTTCGAGATCGCCTCGGGCGGCATCCGAAACCACCTGCCGGAAACCATGGTCAAGGCCTTCGAGATCGCCGGTCTCGACAGGACAACGGTCGAGGAGCGCTTCGGCGGGCTCTATCGCGCCTTCCATTACGGTGCGCCGCCCCATGGCGGCATGGCTGCCGGCATCGACCGCATCATCATGCTGCTGGTCGGCGCGAAGAACCTGCGCGAGGTCACCATGTTCCCGATGAACCAGCAGGCCCAGGACCTGCTGATGGGCGCGCCGGGCGAGGTAACCGCCGCGCAGTTGCGCGACCTCAACATCCGCGTCAATCCGAAGGCGAAGGATTAGGGTTCCGGCCGGACGCGGCCTTTTTCAGGTCGCGTGCAAATCGGCAACAGGCGCAAAATGTTGATGGCGCAGTCCCGCGTCCCTCTTGCATCGCGCGCAGGAAACGCTAGGAATGCTGCACCGGCTTGACGCGGGGGCAGTCAGGCTGCAGGGGCAGAGGAATTTTCCGGGTTTTCGACCATGTATCCCATCGCACGCGTTTTCGCCGCGTCTGCCGCCGTCATTTTGCTTCTCCTTTCGGTGCTTTCGGCCGCGGCCCAGGAGCTTAAGGCCAGCGTTCCCGTCGGCCTGGGCCAGCATGTCGACATCTACGTGCCGGACGCAGCCCAGCCCAAGGGCCTGTTCCAGGTCCGTCGGAAGGTGCCGGTACTGCTCTATGTTCACGGCGGCGGCTGGGTGAAGGGTGACAGCGGCCGTGTCTACAACCTGCCTGCCTATGCCAATTCGCGCGGCTACATGCTGGTATCGATCAGCTACCGCCCGGTGCCGAGCACCAATATCGACGGTCAGGTCAAGGACGTGGTTCGCGCCATCAACTGGACGCGCCAGAACATCGCCCGCTATGGCGGCAATCCCAAGAAGATCGTCATCATGGGCCATTCCGCCGGGGCGCATCTGGTCTCCATGGTCGGCGTCCTGAAGAATGCCGGCCCCTTGCTCGGCATCGTCGCCAACGATGTCCAGGCCTATGACATGGTTGCCTATGCCTCGATCCGTGGCGGCATCGATGGTGTCTATCTGCAGGCCTTCGGCCAGGACCCCGACAACTGGATCAAGTGGTCGCCGGTCACCTATGCCCGCCAGTCGAGCGGCTTTCCGCCGTTTCTGGTGATGTATTCGCGTTCCCACCGCCCGCGCCGCGCCATTGTCTCCGTCGCCTTCGCCCGCGAGCTGCGCCGCCGCGGCACCAACGTCACCCTGTTCGACGGTTCGCGCTATACCCACGGTTCGATTGCCCGCGGCATCGGCGAAAGCGCCGAGGTGACGGGGGCACTGGACAATTTCCTGCGCCGGGCCTACCGGTAATCCCCTTTGCATCGCGCCGATCCCGGCGCCTGCGCTTTCAGGGAGGCATTGCGATGGCGGTTGGTCTGGGCAGCATCACCGAACCCGCGCGTGAAATCGAAATCATCCGCAAGACCGATGTATTGGTGGTTGGCTCCGGCCCGGCCGGCCTGTCGGCTGCCCTTGCTGCCGCCCGGGCCGGTGCCGAGGTCACGCTGGTCGAGCGCTTCGGCTGTCTCGGCGGCAACATCACGGCGGTTGGTGTCGAGGGTTTTGCCTGGTACCGCCACGACAAAACCGTCGAGGCAAACGGCATCGGCCGCGAATTCGAGACGCGGGCGCATGAAATGGGCGCCGCCGTGCCCGAAAGCCAGTCGAACTCCTACGAACTGGATTCGGAAGGTTTCAAGCTGGTTGCCGACACGCTGGTCGAGGAGGCGGGCGTCCACCCGATGATGCACCGTTTCTTCGTTGCCCCCATCATGGACGGCGACAAGGTCAGCGGCATCATCACCGAATCCAAGGCCGGCCGCGAGGCGATCCTGGCGAACCGCATCATCGATGCGACGGGCGATGCCGATGTACTCCACCGCGCCGGTGCGCCGACCTTCAAGACGCCGAAAGAGAACATGATGGCGGCTTCCGTCATGTTTCATGTCGCCGGTGTCGACAAGGTGAAGTTCATGGAAGGCATCCGCAACGATCCCCAGACCTACAAGGACTGGGGCGGCGGCGGCGAATGGAACATCGAGACCTCCGGCAAGGAGGACGACATGTTTTCGCCCTTCCTCAAGAAGCCGTTCAAGAAGGCCATCGACGACGGGCTGATCCCCGCCCATCTGCAGACCATCGCCGGCACCTGGGGCGCGCTGCATGATACCGGCGAACTGACCTACATGAACCTCATCCATCTCGACGGCTGCGACGGCACCGATCCCGATTCGATGACCGAATTCGAAATCGAGGGCCGCCGCCAGTCCATGCTGGCGATCGAGGCGCTGCGCCGCTACATGCCGGGTTGCGAGAACGTGAGGCTGAGAAACTTCGGCATGACCATCGGCATCCGCGACACCCGCAAGGCCGACTGCCATTACAACATGACCGAAAACGATGTGCGCAACCAGGCGAGGTTCGAGGATTCGATCGGAATCTATCCCGAATTCATCGACGGTTATGGCATCCTCATCCTGCCGACCACTGGCCGCTATTTCCACATGCCATACCGCAACCTGCTGCCGAAGAAGGTGAAAAACCTGCTGGTGGCGGGACGTTCGACCGGCGGCGACCGCATTTCCCATGCCGCCACCCGCAACATGAGCTGCTGCGCGGTAACCGGGCAGGGGGCGGGCATTGCCGCCGCCCTTTCGCTCAAATCCAACCGGGAACTCGACCGGCTCGATATCCAGCAGGTACACAGGGAACTTGACCGACAGGGCGTGCGCTTCCAGTAATAGCCTGTATTCGGACGGAAAATCCCATGACCCCGCTGACGCGCATACTGGCCGGATTTTCGCCGGCAGCGATCGGCCTCGGCATCTCCATGACCGTGTCCTACGGCACGATGTTCTATTCCTTCGCCGTGCTCGCGCCTGCCATCATGGCCGATTTCGGCTGGTCGCGTTCGCTGGTCTTCGGCTCGTTTTCGGTGGCGCTGCTGGCAAGTGCCGTCTTTGCGCCGCTGTCGGGCCGCTTGCTTGACCGTTTCGGCGGCCGCGCCGTGCTTTCCGCCGGTACGGTACTGGCAAGCCTTGCGCTTGCCGCCATGTTCTTCGTCGAAACGCCGCTTGCCTATCTTGCCGCGCTGGTCGCCATCGAGGCGATGGCGACTTTCGTGCAGTATGAGGCTGGCTTTACCGCCATGACCCAGATTCGCCAGGGCAAGGCGCGCGCCGCCATTTCCGCGATCACCCTGATTGCCGGTTTCTCCTCAACCGTCTTCTGGCCGCTCTGCAGTTTCCTGCTCGAGCATTTCACCTGGCAGCAGGTCTATCTCTGGCTTGCGGCAATCAACCTCGCCGTCTGCCTGCCGATACACCTGTCGCTGCCGCGCCATGAGGCCAGCCGCAATCCCGCCGCCGCCCAGGACTTGCCGCTTCCCGAGCCTGTCGCCGGCAGGGACCGCACCATTGCGCTGATCTGTCTTGCCCTCTCGTTTTCAGCGGCAGGCTTTGCCATTGTCGCCGTCCAGGCCCATCTGCCGCGGCTCCTGCTCGAAACCGGCTATACGGCTGCGACCGCCGCCGCAGTCGGTGCGATGATCGGTCCCTTCCAGGTCGGCGCCCGGGTGGTGGAAGTGCTGTTCGGCCAGTCCCGCCACCCGGTGTGGACGGCGGTGGCCGGCAATGGCGCACTGCTTGCCGGCACCGCGCTGATGTTCGCCTTCGCGTTCGGAAAGCCGGCTGCCATTGCCTTCGCCGTCTTCTTCGGGGCGGGGCAGGGGCTCGCCCACATCGTCAGGGGCGGGGTGATGCTCTACCTGTTCGGCGCGCAGGGATACGGAAAACTGACCGGCAATCTCGGTTTCTTCCGCATCCTGGTGACGGCCTCGGCCCCCTTCGCGATCGCCTGGGTCAGCGATCTTGGCGGCAACCGGGCAGGCGTTGCGGCAATCGTCGCCGCAGCGCTTCTCGCCTTCCTGCCGGTCATCCCGCTGCTGCGTTACGCAGCCCGCCAGACGGCAGGCGGCACTACGGCGCGCTGATCTCGACGTTGAAGCGCTCGATCAGTTCGGCGGGTTTCACATTGCCTGCCTTGAGCCCCGCGCCAAGCCCCATCAGTTCGGCAAACGAGACCGGGTTTTCCGGCCTTGCGGTGAGCGTCAGCGAGCCGGAAGTCTGCAGGAAGCGGCCGACGGCGGTCGACACCGAGGAAGCGAATTCCGGTACATCGAGCGGCGCCATCATCGCGCCGACCATGAAGGGGACGGCTGCCATCATGTCTTCCTTCTTCTGGCCCGACTGGGCCGCCTGCATTTCCATGATGCGCCCCATCAGCGACTGGTCGTCAAGCCGGATGCGCAGGTCCTTGACTTCCAGCTCCGACATCTCCGCCAGCAGCTGGAAGCTCAGCGCCTGGCGGGTCTCCTCATCGGCGGCCGAATTCATGCGGGTCGAGATTTTCTGCAGGTTGCGGGCGAAATCCACCGTATACCCCGCCAGCGACAGGCCGAGATCGAGCACCATCATCTCGTCGGCGGCAAAGCGGTAGCTTGACAGGGTCAGGTCGCCGCTTTCGACATTCCATCCGGCTTCCATGCCGATATCCATGTTGATGGAATCATAGCCAAGCGCCTCGAACTGCTTTCGGCCCTGATCCTTGCCCGGCTCGACGGGAAACTGCGAAACCGCAAGATACAAATCCCGGAACATGCCGGTCGCGGTGTATTCCTTCGTTTCGGCATCGAAGCGCGCGGAGGACTCGCCGCCCGCCAGCCGCGCCAGTTCTGTGCCGTCGAGGGTAAAGGAAACGCTGCCCATCGTGGCGGTCATCTCATCCCCGGGGAAGGAGATGTCGCTTCCCTCGGCAAAGTCGGGACTGAACAGGTTGCTGACGGCGATGTCACCCACATCGACCTTGAAGTCGCGGCCCTTTTCGTCCGTACCGTTGATGCGCAGGCCGCCGAACGTTCCGCTGGCGGCCTTGTAGCCGCTTTCGCCGAACAGCGAGAAACCCTCGACGGAAATCTCGCCCAGATTGAAGGTTCCGCTTCTTTCATTCTCAGCAACCGACCCGGTGGCCGCATCGCTGGAGAAACGATCGAGGGAGAAGTTGCGCTCGCCGCCCAGATGTTTCAGGCCGGAAATCCTGACGGACGGCAGGTTGATCGCAACACTCTGCCGGCCGCTGGCAACGATCCGCACGCCCGTTGCCTCGCCCTCGGCCATGTCGAAGGGCCAGAACGGCCGCTGGCGGTTTTCCATCGGCGGAAAGTCGAAATCCTCCGCTGAAAGCCGGTCGATGGTCAGCGTCGAGGGGCCGCGTTCCTCGCCATCCTTGCCCTTGGTCTGGAGCATGAGTCTGACCGCTTCCATGTTGGCAAAGGAAAAACCGTCCTCCCCCGCAACCTCGGTGCCCGAAAGCGTCATTTCGCCGATCGTCATGCGCTCGCCGGTCTTGCCGTTTTCCAGCACGATGTCGAGCGCCCGTGCTCCGTCGCTGCCGACTGCCTCGAGCGCGCCATAGGTCAGCGTGTTGCCGTTCTTTTCCGCTTCCACCTGCAATCCCCTGAAAAAATCGGTGGCATCGAGCGCAGATGCCGGCCCGCCAATCAGCAGGCTGGCGCCAAGCAGCAGGGCAACTGCCGAACGCCGGAGAATGCGGTTGTCGGACGGGGCCGGGCGACAAACTGGCACTGCATACATGGAGAACTCCTCTCTTGATTGCCGCGGCCATGCATGGCTGCAGCGAACTCCTGCCCCGTTGATCGGCGTTTCATGGCCGAAGATCGTGTCAATATACAGGCAGTTGCCGCCCTGTCGCGTAAAGTTGTGTTGAACCATTTCTGCCGGATGTCCCCTTGCAACGAATCAACCATTTCGCTAACCCCGCCAAAAGGGTGCGGATATGGGAAAAGACCTGATTTCACCCCCCGGCGACGGCGGCGGGGACGACATCGAAATCATCGATCTGAAGAAGGCGCTGGAAGAGCGCTATCTGGCCTATGCGCTGTCGACGATCATGGGCCGCGCGCTGCCCGATGTGCGCGACGGGCTGAAGCCGGTTCACCGCCGCATCCTGCATGCCATGCGCGTGCTCAAGCTCGACCCCAACACCGGCTACAAGAAATGCGCCCGCATCGTCGGCGACGTCATCGGCAAGTTTCACCCCCATGGCGACCAGGCGGTCTATGACGCGCTGGTGCGGCTGGCC
>JAMLIH010000012.1 GCA_023954255.1 Phyllobacteriaceae bacterium
CGCGATTGACTTTTCACGCGTAACCGCCTACTCACCCGGCTTCCCGAATATGCATCTGAGGCATGACGGGAAAAATCCTGACGTGACCCGTGGATGATTTCAGGCGCCTTGCCGCGATCATCCTGTCAGTCCCGGCAAAATCCGGGGCAGAGGAGGGCGCGTTCCCAACCTAAGCGTGAGGCATGGGTGCTTCACGCGCAACGTTTGAGGAATTGCGATGAGCAAGCGTATCGACGCCAAGTATAAAATCGACCGGCGTATGGGCGAGAACATCTGGGGCCGCCCGAAGAGCCCCGTCAACCGCCGCGAATACGGCCCCGGCCAGCACGGACAGCGCCGCAAGGGCAAGCTGTCCGACTTCGGTATTCAGCTTCGCGCCAAACAGAAGCTAAAAGGCTATTACGGCAACATCACCGAGAAGCAGTTCCGCCGTATCTATGCCGAAGCCGTGCGCCTGCGGGGTGACACCGGCGAAAAGCTGATCGGCCTGCTGGAAAGCCGGCTGGACGCAATCGTCTACCGCGCCAAGTTCGTGCCGACGGTGTTTTCGGCCCGCCAGTTCATCAACCACGGCCACGTCAAGGTCAACGGCCAGCGTGTCAACATCGCTTCCTACCGCTGCAAGGCCGGCGATGTGATCGAGGTTCGCGAGAAGTCGCGCCAGCTTGCAATGGTTCTGGAAGCAAGCCAGCTCGCCGAGCGTGACGTGCCGGAATACATCGATGCCGATCATTCCAAGATGGCGGCCAAGTATGTCCGCGTGCCGGAGCTTTCCGACGTTCCCTATCCGGTTCACATGGAACCGAACTTGGTCGTCGAATTCTATTCGCGCTGATTATCTGCGTCGAAAACCGTTTTGTGGAACGCCCGGTCCTTCGGCCGGGCGTTTTTCTTGATGGTATGAAAGCCGGCTGCAATGGGATATGAGCAGGTCATGAACGACCACAGCCCGCAACAAACCGATGCCATGCTGGAAACGGCCCATCCGCTGTTTGCCGATGCGCCATCATCTGTGGAGTTCAAGAAGCTCAGAAAACGGCTGGTACGCCAGGCACGCGAGGCAATCGAAAGCTTCAACATGCTCGAGCGAGCGCAAACGGGAAGGGGAGAGAGGCCGCGCTGGCTGATCGGGCTTTCCGGCGGCAAGGACAGCTACGGACTTCTCGCCGTGCTGATCGATCTGAAATGGCGCGGTCTGCTTGATGTCGACCTCATCGCCTGCAATCTCGACCAGGGCCAGCCGAACTTTCCCAAGCATGTGCTGCCGGACTACCTGTCGCGGATCGGCGTCACCCATCGCATCGAGTATCAGGACACTTATTCCATCGTCACCGACAAGGTGCCGGAAGGGGCGACCTACTGTGCGCTGTGCTCCCGGCTGAGGCGTGGCAATCTCTATCGCATTGCCAGGGAGGAAGGTTGCGATGCGCTGGTGCTCGGTCATCACCGCGAGGACATTCTGGAAACCTTCTTCATGAATCTGTTTCATGGCGGCAGGCTGGCGGCGATGCCGCCCAAACTCGTCAATGACGAGGGAGAAACCCTGGTGCTGCGGCCGCTCGCCTTTGCCGCCGAAGCAGACCTTGCCGCCTTCGCCCGCCACATGGAATTTCCCATCATCCCGTGCGATCTGTGCGGCAGCCAGGACGGGCTGCAACGCAACGCGATGAAGGCGATGCTCGAGGACATCGAGAGGCGCATGCCGGGCCGCAAGGACACGATGATCCGGGCGCTTGCCAATGTCCGTCCCTCGCATCTTCTGGACGGTCGGATTTTCGATTTTTCCCACTTGGCGCCATCGCGGCCGGAATAAATCGAAAAAATTTTCTGCAAAAAAATTACTGGCCGCTGCCTGCAATCTGAGCGCTATGTCTGCCAGCGACACCGATATGCCTTATTGGGAACAGCGTCGTGCCGCGAGTTGGCGTTTTTTTGTGCGCGACCGGCAGTGCCGGGAAGTGCGCGGTCAACCCTTGCGGGCAAGCTCGGAGCGGCACGGTTGAATCTGCCGCACAACCGTATATGGTTGTGCATTGAACATAACTGCACAGAGGCTACCGCGGGAGGGCAAGACTGCGGGTCTTAGAGCAGAGGAGGGAAGGGCTTATATGAGTTCCAGCAAGGGCGCGGCTGTACGCTTTGAAAAAGTACAGAAGAGTTACGATGGCGAAAATCTCGTCGTAAAGGATCTCAATCTGGATATAGCGCCTGGTGAATTCCTGACAATGCTGGGGCCTTCTGGGTCCGGCAAAACAACCTGTCTGATGATGCTGGCAGGTTTCGAGCCCGCCACCCACGGTGAGATCTTTCTCAACAACCATCCCATCAACAACGTTCCGCCCTACAAACGCGGCATCGGCATGGTGTTTCAAAACTATGCCCTGTTTCCGCATATGAGCGTGGCGGAAAACCTCGCCTTCCCGCTGCAGATCCGCAAGATGAACCGGGCCGACCAGGAGGCGAAGGTCAAGCGGGCTCTTGAGATGGTCGAACTGGGCGCCTTCGGCAACCGGCGTCCGGCGCAGCTTTCCGGCGGCCAGCAGCAGCGCGTGGCAGTGGCCAGGGCGCTGGTTTTCGATCCCGAACTGGTGCTGATGGACGAGCCGCTTGGCGCACTCGACAAGCAGCTGCGCGAGCAGATGCAGTACGAGATCAAGCACATCCACGAAAATCTCGGTGTTTCAGTGGTTCACGTGACCTACTGACCAGACCGAGGCATTGACCATGTCGGACCGTTGCGGTGTTCGAGGACGGGGTGATCCAGCAATTGTCGCCGCCGGACGTGCTCTATGAGAGCCCGAAGAATTCCTTCGTCGCCCAGTTCATCGGCGAGAACAACAAGCTGCATGGCAAGGTCACGAAGATGGCCAAGGGCGTTTGCGAAGTGACGCTGGACGACGGAACGAAACTGAAGGCGGAGCCGGTCAACGTTTCGGCCGTGGGCGACCGAACGACGATTTCACTGCGTCCCGAACGTGTCGAGTTCGACGGTGCCGAGAAGCTGGACAATACCGTCAAGGGCAAGATCATCGAGATACTCTATCTCGGCGACCACCTTCGGGTGGTGATGTCGGTTGCCGGCAATCCGGAATTCATCGTCAAGGTCCGCAATCGCGGGATCAGGCGGCCGCTTGAGGAAGGCAAGAGCTACAATATCGGCTGGTCGGCGGGCGACTGCAAGGCGCTCGATTTTGCCGGCTGAGTCTACAAGTCTGCAACCAATTGCGCCGTGAGGCGTAATGTCATGGCTGGTCCTGTAAGTGGCCGGTCTGTAACCCAAAGGGAGAGATATACATGAAACTCAAGACAATCCTGATGTCGACCGCAGCAGCCGGCGTGATGCTTGGCAGCGCCAGTGTTGCGGTCAATTCGGCGAGCCACGGAATGGAGCCGTGCGAAGGCTGTGCGAACAGCATGACCGTCGTCTCCTGGGGTGGTGCTTATCAGAACTCGCAGGTGAAAGCCTATTCGGAGCCGTATGCGGAAGCGACAAGCACTGAATTCGTCTGGGATGAATCCTCCAACGAAGCTGTCGCCAAACTGCGTGCGATGAATGAAGCTGGCAACGTCACCTGGGACCTGGTCGACGTCGAGGGCCCCGATGCCGTAAGGCTTTGCGATGAAGGCCTGGCGATGGAAATCAATGTTGACGAGGTACTCGCACCGGCACCCGACGGTTCGCCGGCAAGCAAGGACTTCGGCGACTCGCTGGTTTCCTCCTGCTTTATCCCGCAGATCGTCTTCTCGACGACCTTCGGCTACCGTACCGATGTGGCTGCCTGGAACGGCGCGGTGCCGTCTTCGCTTTGCGACATCTTCGACCTCGAGAAGTTTCCCGGCAAACGGGCGCTCGAGAAACGGCCCAAGAAGAACATCGAATGGGCGCTGATCTGCGACGGCGTGGCCAAGGCCGATCTCTACAAGGTGATGGAGACGGACGAGGGTATCGACCGGGCGCTGGCGAAGCTCGGCACGATCAAGGACCAGGTAATCTGGTGGTCTGCCGGCGCCGACACGCCGCAACTGCTGGCCGATGGCGAGATCGTCATGGGCTCGACCTATAACGGCCGCCTGTTCTCGGTGATCGAGGAGCAGAAACAGCCTGTCGCCATGCTTTGGGACTACCAGGTCTTCGACTTCGACGGCTGGATCATTCCCGCCGGATTGCCTGAAGACCGCCTGAACCGCGTCAAGCACTTCCTCAAGTTCGGGACCGACACGCAGCGCCTCGCCGACCAGGCCAAGTACATCTCCTATGGTCCGGCCAGGGCTTCTTCGGCTCCGCTGGTCGGCAAGCATGCGGAACTCGGCATCGACATGGCGCCGCACATGCCGACCGATCCCAACAACATGGGCAACATCATCGTCAACAACATCGAATGGTGGTCGAGCTATGCCGACGACGTCGATGCGAAGTTCCAGGCCTGGCTCGCCAAGTAAGGCCTGAAGCTGCAATCTGCGGCGCGGCGGTTTCCGCCGCGTCCGCGCCCGCCGCATTCTCGAGGCTGCGGAGGGAAAGGTTTGAACACGCATGCGCATGAAACGGACCGGGTGACAATGAACAAAAGCGATGGTGCCGGCGGTGTTCCCGCCGATGGAATCATGCGGGCAGCGGACGGAACGCCGCTGAAGAAATCCCTTGCCCGGGCATTGAGGCGGGAAAAAATCCGCAGCCTTCTTCTCATCCTGCCGCTGCTCGCCTTCATTCTCATTACCTTCATTGCGCCAATTGCAGACATGCTGTTCCGCTCGGTGGAAAACGGCATTGTCGAGGATACCATTCCACAAACGGTCGGACTGTTGCAGGACTGGGATCCTGCTTCGGGAGAACTGCCGGACGAGGCTGTTTTCGCCGCTTTCCAGAAGGACCTTTCCGAAGCCTTCAAGGCGAAGACGAGCACGCGGCTCGGCCTCAGACTCAATTACGAAAAAGCGGGCATGTCGGGCCTGTTCCGCAAGTCCGGCCGGCCGGCGACGAACATGGAACCTCCCTTCAGGGAGGCCTTCATTGCGGTCGACGAGGACTGGGGCGACATCGAAACCTGGGCGGTGATCAAGCGGGCCAGCCCGAGGCTCACGGACGGCTATTTTCTCTCCGCGCTCGATGCGCACAGGACTGCAGACGGAGTGGAGATGCTGCCGGAGAAGGAACGGCTCTACATCTTCCTGTTCATGCGGACGATCTTCCTCTCCATCGTGATCACCTTCTCCTGCCTGCTGCTCGGCTATCCGATCGCCTATCTGCTCGCCAGTCTTCCGGTCAGAACCTCGAACCTGCTGCTGATCCTGGTCCTGCTGCCATTCTGGACCTCGCTGCTGGTACGTACCTCGGCGTGGAAGGTCCTGTTGCAGCAGCAGGGGGTGATCAACGACATCCTGGTATGGATCGGACTGATCGACGATGCCGGGCGACTGATCATGATCAACAACATGACCGGCACGATCATTGCCATGACGCATATCCTGCTGCCGTTCATGATCCTGCCGCTGTTCTCGGTGATGAAGACGATCTCGCCCTCCTATGTGCGGGCGGCCAAATCCATGGGCGCCTCCGACTGGACGGCATTCTGGAAGATTTATTTCCCCAATACAGTTCCGGGCATCGGGGCCGGCTCCATCCTCGTCTTCATTCTGGCCATCGGCTACTACATCACGCCGGAACTCGTGGGCGGCACGTCGGGTGTCTTCATCTCCAACCGTATTGCCTATCACATCTCCTCATCGCTCAACTGGGGGCTGGCGGCGGCGCTGGGAACGATCCTGCTGGTGCTGGTGCTCGCCCTGTACTGGGCCTATGACCGCATCGTCGGCATCGACAACGTCAAGCTGGGCTGAGGAGGAAACCCATGTCCGATCTTCCCCCCTATGCATCGACCGGTCAGCGCATCTGGCACTACACCTTCCGCTATGTGATCTGCGGGCTGATCTTCTTCTTTCTGATCTTCCCGATCCTGATCATCATCCCGCTGTCGTTCAACGCCGAGGACTTCTTCACCTTCACCAAGGCGATGCTGAACCTTCAACCGGAAGGCTATTCGCTCAAGCACTATAACGACTTCCTGACCAATCCCGACTGGCAACAGGCGCTGCGCAACTCCTTCCTGATCGCTCCGGCAGCCACCTTCCTGGCAACCGCCTTCGGCACGCTGGCGGCGATCGGCCTGTCGCAGTCGCATGTGCCGTTCCGCAGGGCAATCATGGCGGTGCTCATTTCGCCAATGATCGTGCCGCTGATCATTTCGGCCGCCGGCATGTATTTCTTCTATTCGCGCATCGGGCTGCAGGGCACTTATTGGGGCGTGGTGCTTGCCCATGCCGCACTCGGAACGCCTTTCGTCATCATCACGGTGACGGCAACGCTGGTCGGCTTCGACCGCTCGCTGACGCGGGCAGCCGCCAATCTCGGCGCCAATCCGGTGACGACCTTCTTCAAGGTGCAGATGCCACTGATCGTGCCGGGTGTGGTTTCGGGAGCGCTGTTTGCCTTCATCACCTCCTTCGACGAGGTGGTGGTGGTGCTGTTCCTGGGGTCTGCGGCGCAAAAAACGCTGCCCTGGCAGATGTTCACCGGTCTGCGCGAGCAGATTTCGCCTACCATCCTGGCGGTGGCAACCATCATGGTGGCGATTTCCATCGTGCTGCTGACGGTGCTCGAAATGCTGCGGCGGCGCTCCGAGCGGCTGCGCGGGCTGGCGCCGACCTGATTTGGTCTTCCATGCCGGGCGGCATGCGAAACCTGTCCTGTTTGCGGCGTGAAATGTCAGACCGGGTCGCAGCAAACTGCAAAAATGCCGCTAGCCTTGAAAGCATCTCGGCCAACGTAGCCGGCAATCGTGCCGTCTGCCATCAGGCCATACCCGAGATGATCCCATGAACAGTACCGTTTCAAACCAGGCGGCAGACCGTGCCGGCGACATGCTGCATGTTGTCAAATGGCATAATGGCGAAAAGGAGTGGTCACCTTTCAGTGCAGGCGAGATGGACCGGCGCCAGAACGCCATGCGCGCCTGGATGGCGCAGAACGATGTCGACGCTGCGCTTTTCACCTCCTATCACGGCATCTGCTATTACTCGGGCTTCCTGTACTGCTATTTCGGCCGCAAATACGGCTTCCTGATCGATCAGGACAATGCGACGACGATATCGGCGGGCATCGATGGCGGCCAGCCGTGGCGGCGCAGCCATGGCGACAACATCACCTATTCCGACTGGCGGCGGGACAACTTCTATACCGCCATAACCTCGCTGCTGAAGCCGGGGACGAAGCGCATCGGCATCGAGTTCGATCATGTTTCGCTCGATTTCCGCAAGCTGCTTGGCGGAGCCTTTCCCGATGTTGAATTCGTCGATGTGGCGCAGCCTGCCATGTGGATGCGCACCATCAAGTCGGAGGAGGAGCATAAGCTCATCCGTGAAGGGGCCCGGGTCGCCAATGTGGGCGCGCGAGCCTGCATGGAAGCGGTCCATGAGGGCGTTCCCGAATATGAAGTGGCGATCGCCTCGACCAATGCGATGATCCGCGAGATCGGCAAGAGCTTTCCCTTTGTCGAACTGATGGACACCTGGACGTGGTTCCAGTCGGGCATCATGACCGACGGGGCGCACAATCCGGTGACGAACAAACAGGTGGCGCGCGGCGATATCCTCTCGCTCAACTGCTTTCCGATGATCTTCGGCTATTACACGGCGATCGAACGCACCCTGTTCTGCGAGGAAGTGTCGGACGCCCATCTCGATCTGTGGCAGAAGAACTGCGAGGTGATGCGCGTCGGCAGCGATCTGATCCGGCCCGGCGCGAAATGCTCCGACATCGCCCATGAGCTCAACGATCTATACCGCTCGTGGGATCTGCTGAAATACCGCTCCTTCGGCTACGGCCATTCCTTCGGCGTGCTGTCGCACTATTACGGCCGCGAGGCGGGCGTGGAACTGCGCGAGGACGTGGAGACCGTGCTGGAACCGGGAATGGTCGTTTCCATGGAGCCGATGATCATGCTGCCGGAGGGAATGCCGGGGGCAGGCGGCTACCGTGAGCACGATATCTTCATCGTGACCGAAGAAGGGGCGGAAAACATCACCAACTTCCCCTATGGTCCCGAACACATGATCCTGAAGGCATGAGGGGAACAGGGAAGGGAGCCATGGCGGTTGTTTCCAATCCTTACCGCGCGGGCTGTGCCCGGTCCGGCATTGGCGCAGAGGTTCCCTCTCCCGGTACCGATGCGCAGGCTTTCCCGGCGCTGCTTTCCCTGTACCCGGCCGGCTGGGGCGGTTCTGACCGCAGCCGCGGAGCAGGGAGGTAGCGCGATGGCGCGGCAGGTAGCCGGAAACAGGTTCCTGCTGCCATTCCTGGCCCTTCTTGCAGTGCTTTGGACAAGTGCAGCCAGGGCGGAGCCGGTCGATCTGGAACTGGTGCTTGCCACCGACACTTCCGTCAGCGTCGATGATCACGAATACCGGCTGCAGATGCGCGGCATTGCCAAGGCCTTCCGGAGAGCCGAGATCATCGACATCATTTATGCCATGCCGAACGGAATGGCGGTAACGCTCGTGCACTGGAGCGTTGGCCACCTCAACGGGCAGGCAATTCCCTGGCGGCGGCTCAAAAGTCGTGAAAGCGTGCTGGCCTTTGCCGATGCGGTGGAGCGGGCCGGGCGTGGCAACACCGGCCGGTCTACGGCCATTGGCGATGCAATCGGTTATTCACTCCGTCTGATCGAGACGAACCGTTTTGAGGGCGGTAGCCGCAAAATCGATATTTCAGGTGATGCGCGCAGCAATTCCGGACCGGATCCCTCCCATTTCCGTAACCGGGCAATCTCTATGAAGGTGACGGTAAACGGGCTTGCCATCTCCGGCGGCGATCGCGGGCTCTTCAGTTACTACCGTGACAGGGTCATCGGCGGGCCGTCCGCCTTTGTAATGGCGGTGGACGGGTTTGAAGATTTTGAATCCGCAATTTACCGGAAGCTGTTGAAGGAACTGGCGATTTCAGCTCTGGTTCCGGCAGGAAACAACGGGCTTGAATAAGACCTAGCCGACGAAGGCGCGTTCGATGACGTACTGGCCGGGCTCGGAGTTGGAGCCTTCGGCAAGACCTGCCTCCTCGCACAGATTGGCGCAGTCCTTCAGCATCGCCATCGAACCGCAGATCATGACGCGGCAGGTTTCCGGATTGAGCGGTTCGATGCCCAACTCCTCATACAGTGTGCCGGAACGCATCATATCGGTCATGCGGCCGGCATGGACGCCTTTGCCGGTATCGGCATCCTGGCGGGTGCAGCTGGCCCAGTGGACCAGCTTGTCACCGACAATCTCGGCAAGGATTTCGTGATTGGCAATCTCGTCCACCAGATCGAAGCCGTATTGCAGTTCGGCATTGTCGCGGCAGGTATGGATCACATAGACCTTTTCGAACTTCTCATAGGTTTCGGGATCGCGGATGATGGAGGCAAAGGGAGCAATGCCGGTGCCGGTGCACAGCAGAAACAGGCGCTTTCCCGGCACCAGCGCATCGTGCACCAGCGTTCCCGTTGGCTTCTTGCGCATCCACACCGTGTCACCAACCTCGATGTCCATCAGTTTCGAGGTCAGCGGGCCGTCAGGCACCTTGATCGAATAGAAGTCGATATGCTCCTCCCAGGCGGGGGAGGCGATGGAATAGGCACGCCAGACGGTCTTTCCGCCCATCACTTCCGGCGGCAGGCCGATCATGACAAACTCGCCGGAGCGGAAACGAAAGCCGGAGGGGCGCTCTGTGCGGAAGAAGAACAGCCGGTCCGTATAATGGCGGATGTCTGTCACCGGAAGGTCGTAAACGCCTTCGGGAACGGCGCTCTGTGCGGGTTTTTCCTGGACGGTCATGATGTTCCTGCGGGTTGTTTGATCGGCTCTATCCAATGCAGTGGCGGCTGTCTACCAGCATGGGACCGGCCTTCCCTTGAGATAGGTCAATTTGGCTGACGCTTCACTCAGCCAATCGTGCCGAGTACGGGAAAGGTTTCAAGCAGCCAGAAGGAGGCAGCCTGCATGCCGCCGGTCAGGAAGAGGATCCCTGTCAGAACCAGCAATCCGCCGGTGATCTGCTCCATAGTGTGCAGGTGTTTCCTGAAACGGGCCAGGAAGTTCATGAATGGCCCGACGAACAGGGCAGCCAGGAGAAACGGAATGCCGAGGCCGGCGGAATAAACCGCCAGCATTGCAGCGCCGCCTGCAACGGAATCGCTGCTTGAGGCCATTGCCAGGATGACGCCGAGCACCGGGCCGATACAGGGTGTCCAGCCAAAGGCGAAGGCCAGCCCCATCAGAAAAGAGCCGGCGAGGCCCGCCTGTTGCGGGTTGAAGCGCGCCTCGCGGTATAAGAGCCCGATGCGGAACAGGCCGAGGAAATGCAACCCCATGACGATGATGAGAAGGCCGGCAACGATTGCCAGCGTGTCCTGCCAGGCGCGTATCCATTGGCCGATGGTGGAGGCGCCAGCGCCAAGTGCGGTGAAGACCACCGAAAAGCCAAGCACAAAGAGCAGGGAATGCAGCACCACGCGACGCTGGGCTGTGTTTCCGATCATCGCATCGGCTTTGGTCCCGCCGCCCGCCAGCGTGTCGAGCGAAACGCCGGCCATGTAGCCCAGATAAGGCGGGACAAGCGGCAGCACGCAGGGCGACAGGAAGGAAATGGCGCCAGCCAGCAATGCGGTCAGAATGGGAAGTTCGGGCGGCATGGCAGATCGAGCGGTTGGCGTTTGTCGGTTGCGGCTGTCGGAGACCGCCGGACCCCGGCTGCTGTAGCGGACCTGCGGGACGCCCATACCAGTCACAACTTGGTGCCTGCCGCTTGTCGGCGGCGAGTTGCAGGGCGCTAATTACAGGGCGCTAATTACAGGGATTGGCCTTCCGTCGGGGAGAAGGCGGTTTCCACCTGCTGTTTCCTGGTGACTGCGGCAGGGCCATCGGGCATGTGGCGCAGGAGCAGCAGGGCCAGAGGAGCCAGCAGCAGATACTGGATCACACCGTAAAATGCCGAGGGCAGGCAGATGGCCGAGAGGCTTTCGTTGGACAGCAGTGCCAGACCGCTGACGGTCACTCCCATGGTTGCGTTTTGCGTGGCGGTTTCGATCGCTATGGTACGGGCCTGCTTTCCGGGAAGCTGTATCGCCATCGGCAGCAGACCGCCAGCCAGCAGCATGACGATGATCAGCAGAATAACGGCGGGACCCAGTTTCCAGAAGTTCTGGCTGAGGACCGTCCAGTTGTCGATTGTGGCAATGGCAACGATAAGGAAGAACAGAATCGTCGACAGCGCGTTGAACGCGGCCTCCAACCGGCTGACGGACCGCGGCCAGACTTTCCGTGCCAGCATACCGAGCACTGCGGGCAGGATCGTGATGAAGAAAACGGCCAGGGAAAGCCTTGTTACATTGATCGACTGGGCCTGCTCGGGAGTGAAGTAGAGCATTACCAGCTTTACAAGCACGGGAATCGTGGCAACCGCAATCAGGCTGTTTACCGCAGTCAGGGAGATCGAGAGAGCGACGTCTCCCCGCGCGAACCGGGTCAGCATGTTGGAGGGTATGCCGCCGGGACAAAGGGCGATGATCATCATTCCCACCGCCAGCATGCCTTCCAGCCGAAAGGCGACAACGATGACGAGGGCGACTACCGGCAGCAGAACAATCTGCGAGAAGAAGCAGGCGAAAAGGGCCTTGGGCGTTTTCAGTACCTGCCGGAAATCATCGGGCGTCAGCCCGAGCCCGAGGGAAAACATGATGACTGCCAGCGAGGCCGGCAGAACGATCTGTATCAGCATTCCCATTCCCTCCCGGAACAAAAGAAGATCGTGCCATTGTGCCGGCAACGGTGCGCATGCCTTCGATCCCGATTTGAAACCATGGCTTCCCCGGGGCGAAAATTATCGCCCAAAGGGGGGCAATGACAGACCTAAAATGTAAACATGATGAGTTTTCATTGTTAACGTCCAAGGCAGGCAATCATCCTCGCTCAGACAGTCTTTCATCAGATGACTACTTTATTTGATCGCCGGGTTTTGTTTCGTTTTTCGGAATAGAACAGCCGCATTCGCAAAAGGTATGCAAATACACCTCTTTCGTGTCATGCAGTTTACCAAACAACTTGAAACAGTGCCGCCCCCCTCTATCATGTAAGAAATCTTACCCTTATCTTCTTTTCCGGTCCGACGCTGGGGGCGTACGTCTTGCCAATTGGGAGAATCCCGTATTGGTTGTGATTTACGAAAGGGAAGATTCTGGGGCCATGTTAAGTATTCCTGTCAGCGCGCGGCATGATGCCGTGCGCTCTAAAGTGTTGAAGCTATGCGAGCTTAGGACATATAAACGCGGCGAGATCGTCTGCCGAGAGGGCGACCGGAACGCGCCTATCCTGATTCTGTCATCCGGCACACTGGGCGGGATGGCCGATGACGGGCGTGGCGGGAGCGTTATGGTTGCGCCGTTTTTCCGCGGTCGTGTTTTCAACGTGATGGGTCTGTCCCCGGAGGGACCAAGCTTCACTACCCTGGCTCTTTCCACTGCCAACGTTTTCGTGCTTTCCCACGAAAAGGGGATGGAACTGAAGGGGGATATTCAGTTTGAGGAGTGGTGTACAGCCTGCGTTGTCAGCAACCTGTCCCACGTTATCAACTTTGACGGTGCGCTGAGGGTCACCGACATCGACCATCGGATCGTCAGGATGATGGAGGCATGCTATCTGCAAATGCACGAAAGATCACCCGAGGGCGACTACGAGATCGAGTGGCAGCTCAAGCAGCAGGAGTTCTCAAGCCTGCTCAACATCACGCGGCCCTATCTGAACGAGCGGCTAAAACTGTTGAAGCAGAAGGGGGTGCTCGTAATCGAGAACGAGCGGGCCATCGTGCGGCCGTCCTTGCTGTCCAAATAGGCCGCTTGCGCTGCGGCTGATAAGATGGCCGCCAAGGACATGCGGAAATTTCAGATTCAAAAAAATTTCAATTTAAAGATGTAGTTAACCGCCCGCTCAGGGTGTGGTATTAGAAAAAATTTCAATTTTAAGGCGCATCTCGACTAGCCTATTTTTTTAGTCGAGAAGCGGGGTGCGCTGCAAAACGGATCGCCCGTTTGAATTTCACTTTTCCTGCCTGTGATTCGCTTTTCGGATAGCCTGCTTTGTCGGCAAAGTGCCCGTTTTTCCGCGTTTTTGTCCGATTTTTGACTTGCGGCAGTCTGCGCTGCGCTGGCCGGCAGGCCGGCACCAAGTGTTGCTTAATTGCACAGATCGCGAAAAGCGGCGACATGAGTCATATTCCGAACAGTGGAAAAGCAAAGCCCGTTGCCAGCTTATTTACCCGCTCCATGACCCTGCGTTAACAACGCCATTAACCGGTTCTTAATCTTTGGTTTGGGGGGCCGGGCCGACAGTTGTCGTCCAGTCTTTGGGGGTACGGGATGTTCTTTAATCGCAAATTGCGCGATACTCTGTTTGCTTCGGTTTCGGCAGGGACGCTGGCAGCCGCCTCTTCGGCGCTCGGCAACCCGCTCGATCCGACGGTCGTTGCAGGCGATGTGACGATCTCGGGTACCGGCACGGATCATGTGATCATCCAGAACGACTCGATGCGGTCGGTGGTCGACTGGGACTCGTTTTCGATCGGCTCCGGCGAAACCACCAGCATCAACCAGATCGCCAATGACGCGGCAATCCTCAACCGGGTGACCGGCGGCGATATCTCCGAAATCTACGGCACGCTGGAATCGAACGGCCAGGTCTTCCTCATCAACGAAAACGGTATTCTGATCGGCGCCGGCGGTCTGGTCGACACCGGCGGCTTCGTCGCCTCGACGCTCAATGTCTCCAATGCCGACTTCCTCGGCGCCGGTGACATGCTGTTCAGCCAGGGTATCGAGACCGGCGGCGGCATCACTGTGCATGGCACTATCCGCTCGGTGACCGGCGGCGACATCTTCCTGCTGTCCCGTGAGATCGAGATCGGCGAAACCGGCAGGATCGAATCGAACGGCGGTTATGTCGGCCTTGGCGCGGGCGAGGAAATACTGCTGCGCCCGGTCGATTCGGGCGACGGGCGGATTTCGATCCGCGCCGGCAAGGGCAAGATCGTCAACCGTGGCCATATCGAGGGGGCTGCAGCTGAATTGCGTGCTGCCGGCGGCAATGAATACGCGCTTGCGATCAACAACAGCGGCGTTGTGCGCGCCAACGGCGTATCGAAAAAAGGCGGCCGCATCCTGCTGACAGGCGGCGGCAAGGTACGCAACAGCGGTCAGATGGTCGCGCGCAAGAAAGTCGTTGTTCGCTCGACCAAGCAGATCGTCAACAGCGGCGCCGTGAAGGCGGGTGCGGAGACCGGCGGCGAGATCATTTTCGAGGCGCCGGAAATCACCGTCGAAGCCGGGTCGCTGCTCGATGTTTCCGGGGCCCTGGGCGGCGGACGCATGTTCGTTGGGGGCGGTTTCCAGGGCTCCGGCACCGACCATGAGGGGAATGCGGTTGATATCGCCGAGAACGCCCAGATCGTGACCGTCGAGACGGGTGCCGTGCTCAACGCCAGTGCGACCCAGTCCGGCGATGCGGGCGAGATCATCGTCTGGTCTGACAATTCGACCACCTTCTCCGGCGACATCGTGGCGGAAGCCGTTGACGGGGCAGGCGGTTTTGCCGAGGTTTCGGGCAAGAAGACGCTGGCTTTCCGCACTTCGAACGTCGATCTTTCCGGCACGACTGCTGCCGGTGAATTGTGGCTCGATCCCGAGGATCTCAATGTTGTCGCCGGCGCAACAACAGGTGTGCTGCCGAACGAGATTTCCGATGCCGATATCCAGACGATCCTGGAAGGCGGTACCAGTGTCACGCTGACCACCACACCGTCGGCTTCCGGCGGCGTTGTCATCGATGGTACGACGACGGGCGGACCGGGCGATGTCAATTTCGCCGCCGGCGTTCGAATCATCTGGACGGACAACAACAGCGGCTCGGATCAGGACGCCCTGTTCACCGTTCACGCCGACCGCGACATCAATGCCCTGGATGACGTTCTCATCCAGCATTCGGAAGTTGGCGACGGGACAACGACCTTTGTCGATGGCGAAGGCGGCGTGGTCTTCCTTGCGGGACGCGACATCAATATCGGCAGTGCCACAATGCGCACCGGCGGGGTCGCCATCGGTTCGGAATTCGGTTCCAACCTGTTCGTGGCTGGCGATTCCGATTTCAATAATTTTGCGGATTCGGGCGGAACCTATGCAGGTGACGGCGATATCAATGTCACCGGCGGCGATGCCGCCGCCGCTTTCGCGCAGCTTGGCTACATCATCAAGCAGGCCCGCGCGAACGGATCCGGCAATGACTTCAGTGATGGTTCGGGGAACCATGCCTTCAACGGCTCGCTTCTGGTACGGGCCGGCGGCAGTGTCAGCCTTACCGGCGGGGACGAGGCGCTGAGCTTCGCCCAGATCGGCCATGGCGGCTACAACACCGTTTCCCAGACCGAAATTGCCGAGATCTCCGGCATTGTAGCTGTTCTGGCAGGCAGCATTGTTTCCGGCAGCGTCGATCTGGAGCATGCCGCCAAGGAATCCGATGCAACCGGCGCCTCCTATGGAAGCCATGCGCAGATCGGCCATGGCGGTGTGCTGGTCTCCACCGGCGATGGAACCGATGCGCTGGTGCATGGGGATATTTCCGGGAACGTCTCCGTTTTCAGAGGCAATGAAAACGTCGATGTGGATATCAATCTGAACACGGCTTTTGCAGCCTCATCCGACGGCAGTGATGACGAAAACCTGTCGCAGATCGGCAGTGGCGGCCATCTGTTCTACACCGGCAGCGGTATTTCCGGCGTCGAGGCAACCCATGGCGATATCCAGGGCGCCGTGCTTATCGATATTACCGGGGCAGTCAATCTCGGCGGTAGCGCCTCGGCTGCGGCGAGCGACGACCGTTATGCAATCCAGAGCCTGATCGGTCATGGCGGCCATATCCGCATGGCCTATGACGGCACCGATGTAACCGGAGACGGCTCGCTGGATGCCGACCATGGCTCGATCATGACCTTCCGTGCGGTCACGACCGCACAGCATAGCACGGATATTACAATCTCGGCGGCCGAGTACAACATCATCGCCCAGGAGGCGACGCAGAATTCTGCCGGTTCGACCGGTCTGATCTACGACAATCTGCAGCGCTCGCAGATCGGCCATGGCTCGGAGACGAATGTCGAGCGGGCAACCGCGCTCTCGGGTGGCGGGCAATATACCGGCCCGGCTAATATTCCCAATGATTCAGGGCTTTACGGTGATGCAGCAGGTGAAGCTGTTGCCACACTGGCCGATGTCGACCTTAGCGGACTGACGGAGGCACAGCGTGACAATCTGATTGCCTTCATCGAGAGTAATACGGATACCATTTTGGCGGGCATGCCTCTTGGCACGCAGTCGCTTGACGGCAGCCTTGATGTTTCGGTTACCGAGCACCGGATTGCCGGCGACATTTCAATCATCGACGACACCGCCGACGATACCGGCGGCGTCACGCTTTCTTCGACGATTTCGGTCGGGCTGACCAAGACCGATCACGACGTGATGATTGCACGCATCGGCCATGCTTCGCTGCATAACATCAATTCCGCCGACGGTGGCAAGACGAACGAGGCCTCGGATCTGCTGGAGGCCTTCAATGGCGGCAACATTACCGTCTTCCAGGCGCACATTCTCGATGCCGACATTACTGTAGACACGCTGACGGTCGACGGTATCGCCGGCAATGGCGACGACTTCACCGAGGGTGACAATCAGGACGTCACGCTGGAAACCAGCATTTCCGCCGGCCTGGCACAGGCCACCGACAATACGGCGGTGGCGCAGATCGGCCACGGTGCGGATACCTTCGCCTCGTCGGGCAAGGGCGGCGATGCTACGGGCGAATCTCCCGATACGCCTTCTGCCGATGGTGGTGACATCGCCATCGTGCGCGGGACGGTCTGGGACGGCAGCCTGACCCGCGACACGGATGCCGACTCCGATGACGATCTTCAGGTCGTCAACACGACGGATATTCAAATCCTTTCGTCCAACGAGATCATCGTCGATTCCGATACGGCGGCAGCCCTTGCTTCGACGCTGCGTTCGAATTCGGAATCGCAGATCGGCCACGGCTTCCGCATCCGGCTCGACACCGGCGATGGCGGCAGTTCATCCGGTGCGGGAACCTCCGGCGGCGCCGGCGGCGATGTCATGATCTATCAGGGTGTCGATCACCGCGAATACGGTATCGACAATGACATGTATGACGATTTCGCCTATGGCCTGCGCGGCGACATTTCCCTGCTGGCTACCGAACTCGATGGCGCCGAAGGCACCTATGCCATTTCGCTGACCTCGAATGATTCCTCGGCGCTCGCCAAGACCGATTTCAACAGTGACTATTCGACCGTTGGTCATGGCGATGTCATTGAAATCACTACCGGAAACGGCGGCGATGGCTCCAGTGGCCTCGACTTCGAGGGCGATGACGATATCGCTCTGGGTGCGAATTCCGACGACGATCTGCTGGGCCAGCAGGAGTCCCATGGCGGTCGCGGCGGCCATATCGATGTGGCGCTGGGCCGCACACTCTCGGTCGACCAGGGCCTGATCGTTGACATCTACGGAAGCAGCCATCCCAACAATGCGGTCATCGGCGACTACCGTGACGGCACGTCGCTGATCAGCAACAGCACAACTCCTGCGCGTGGCGGTGTGTCGCTGATCGAGGGCGATATCGTGATCACCGCCTATGGCGCCATTCTGGAGCAGGCACAGGTCAACAATGCGCTGTCGCCGGCAGATCACGCGATTTCGGAATCGATCATCGGCCATTCAATGCGTGCCTTTGCCGATAGCGGCGACGGCGGCGACGGCGGTTCGGGCAATTTCCACGCCCAGTCGGAAACCGTGTTCGACAGCGAGGAAGATGGCGAGCAGTTCCTCAACTACGAATCCGGCCAGGGTTCCAACCGTGGCGGCAATGGCGGCGATATCCGCCTGACCTTCGGCGACATCACCGACCGCAACATCTGGGATGCCGACGGCAGCGGCCATGCCGAAATCCATCATGACACCGATGCAGACAATCTGGGCCACCTGAACGGGCAAGGCATGCCGTCAGGCGGCATCTTCGATGTCTCCTCGGACATTTCGATCCGCATTTTCGACACCGATGGCACGACCGATGCGCATCTGGCCGACAGTCTGATCATCACTTCGCAGGTCAATGCCGGTCTTGGTGAAGGCGACGGCGCCGACATCCAGTCGGGTGTCGGCCATCATGTGCGGCTGTTTGCCGAAGGCGGTGCAGGTGGCGATGGCGGCTCTTCGAACACCGAATTCGATGTCGACGGCAACAGCCTGTTCGACAGCGGACTAGGGCAGACCGACACGCAGGGTTCGCCAGACAGCGAAGACGGTGTGGATGAAACGGCGTTGCAGGCAGGAGCCGTCTATATCCAGCCCAATTCCTCGGGCGGGCGCGGCGGCGATGCCTTCGTGGTCAACAACAATATTGCCGGCGATATCGTCATCGAGGCCGACAGGCGCGTCACGGTACAGGTGCCAAACGGCCATGGCGGCTATTCCAAGGTGTTTGCCTCGCTCGGCCACACCACCCATCTGGTTGCGGTCACCCAGGCCGGCGGCGATGCCGGCAATCTCTATGAGATGAACGATACCGGTGCCACGTATGATGGCGGTATCATCAATGTGGACGGTTCGGAACTCCCGGCGACCCAGACGGGCGAAAACGGCGATGCGGGCAGTAGCCTGCCGGGTTTCGACCACCGCCTGATCGACGCCAACCAGGACGACGAGTTCAATCTCGACAATATCGGCGGTGAAGCCGGCGAAACCGACGGCGAGGACGGCATAGCCGTGACGCCGACCGACATCGCCACCCGTCAGGGATCGACCTTCCAGTCGATCAACGACGAGTTGGGAACGCTTACCGCTGATACCGTCACGGATTATGGCGGCGGGGCAGGGCTGAATGCCGACAACGTTCAGGTATATGTGGCGGCTGACTCAAACGACGTCATCTTCCATGACGAGGAAGCCGATCCGAATTTCATTCTCGACAATAACGACAACTTCGTCCTCAACACGGAAGCAAACAACGAGCTCTATGCTGAAAATGCCGGCAACCTAGCCCGGTTTGGCCGGGTCGTTGCGACCTATGATGCCTATGACGACGACACCAACAACGAGCTGAGCGGTTCGACCGGAGGGCAGAATCTGTTCGATGCCACGATGGGCCCGAGTGGCGATCCGTCACGGACGCGGGCGCTACAGGTCTTCGTCGACATGGACCTCGACGGCGATGTCGATCTGGTCGACTTCGACCGTGACGGCCGCCTCGACATCGTGGACGTTGACCATGACGGTCGCATGGATGTCATCGACGGCCGGGCGAATTATGTCGATGTCGACGATGTGCCGATCAACGGGTTTTATTCCAACGGCATTAGCGGGCTTGGCGTGCTCGACTATGTGGCGGTTACCGGCCGCGGCTATAGCGATTCCGCCGCTCAGGCCAACGGCACCAACTGGTCGACCGAGCGGGAACTGACGACACTCGACCTGCTGGCAGACTACAACAACGAGGGTACCGTAACCGACTTCACCGCGCTGGTTTCCGACTTTGCCACGGCAAATGGCGGGCGCGGCGGCGATGCCTACACCCAGGCCGGCTACTCAGTCGGGGACATTTCCGTTTCCACCGGCGACAATGACATGGGCGAGGCAGACAGCCTCGTCGTGCTGACGAACATTGCCGATGGGGTTCCTTCCAAGCCCAACGATCTTCTGCGGGCCAATATCGGCCATGCGGCCTTCCAGTGGTCCGACACGGATGCCAGCTACGCCAGGTACCGCGCGGGCCGCGAGGGACTTGACGAGGAAACCGATCTTCATGGCCCGGCCGATGGCGGGGATGCGGCATACTATGCGGTCAACGGAAACGGCGGGCGCGGCGGCAACGCCCTGGTGCGCCAAGGTGCGGACCGGGATGTCGATGCGGATCATGATGCCGTTAACATCGAATATGACCATCTGGTCGGCCATATCTGGGTCAACACGCCCAATGCGCTGCACAACATTCCATCTTCGGATGCCGGGCGGGTCAGCTTCACTGCCAATACCGGCTCCATCGATGCCGGTTCCAACACGCTGGTTACCGTTCTCGGCCACAACAGCATGGCTGCGGCTACTGCCGGCAATAGCGGCGGGCGAGGCGAGTCCCACCAGGGGCCGGGCGAGGGGCCGAACGGATCGAGCCAAACCGAAATCGCCAATGGCGGAGATGGCGGCGAGGGCCATGTCCTGCAGCGCCAGATCAAGGGTACGATCACCCTGATGACAGCAGGTGACGAACTTGACGGTAGCAATGATGTTTCCGTCATTCTGACGGCGAGCAATATCGACATTTCCGGCGGCGACAACACGGTGATCGCACAGTTCGGCCACGGCCGGATTGCCGCGGCGGCTGGCGGCGATGGCGGCACCGGCGATGACGGTCAGCTTTCCGGTAATGGCGGTGCAGGCGGCGATGCCTCCATCACGCAGGAAGCGATTCTGGATACCGGCATCACAGTCGATCTGGTGGAGCAGGCCGATCTCTCGCTGCTGTTCGGATATGATGGCAACGGCATGCTGATTTCTGCCACTTCCCATTCCGGCAGCAACGACATCATTCGCGCCCAGGTGGGCCATGGCGACCTTGCAGTCGCGGTTGGCGGAGCCGGTGGCAACGGCACGGAAGAATGGGTGGTCAACGAGCAGCGCAACCAGACCGCCAATGGCGGCGATGGCGGCAATGCGACCATCAACCAGGCCGGTTACAATTACGACATCACGCTCGATATCGGCTCGAATGAAACCGGCGGCAATGCGCTGGAAATCATCTCGGATGCCGGTGCAATAACCAATGGTGCCAATGACCATATCCTGGCGACGGTTGGCCATGGCGGCTATGGCCTTGCCATTTCCGGCAATGGCGGTAATGGCGGGCTGTCGGGCGCCGTGAACGGCATTCAGAGCGATGTCGATCCGAATCTGGTCGACAGCGACTACGACTACTCCGACAACGTGACCGACAATGGCGACACACCTTATGCCATCGATGTAGCCAATGGTTTCGTGCTCGGCACCGACCGCAATGGCGGTCATGCCGGCGATGCCGTGGTCAATATCGGGGTGGATGGCACCGGACGTGACATCGACGGCCGCGATAGCAACAACGATTACGGCATCAACGATACCGATGGCGCGTCGATATCGGTTGTAACGCACGACTGGTGGGATTCCGATACGGGTTCTTTCCGGATTGGAGGTTATGACGGCATTCTGGTGCAGACCATCCTTGGGCCGGGAACGAACCTGGATTCCGCACTTGAGGTCAATTCCGCACTGGTTGGCCATCACGGTTTCGCCGAAACGGTTGGCGGTGCCGGCGGTCTGGGGATCCAGTCGGGGCTTTCTGCGCTGATCTCGGAAGGCGATGGCGGAGATGGCGGCTCGGCGATTACCACCAGTGGTGCGATCCGCGGCGATGTTTCGGTTACCAACGTGGCGCTTCTGCCCGGTGTTCTGAACCGCAACAACGATCCGGCCAACATGGCCGATACCGATATCGTGGTTGAAACCATCAATGGCACTCCGTCCGATGCTACCGAGCATCGCGGCGAGGCCCGCATCGGGCATCTGACGCAGCTTGAAGCGACCGGCGGCGATGGTGGCGATTCCGCCAGGGAGGCAGGGGATGTTCCTTCGTTCCCGGCGACGATTTCCACCCAGGGCGGCGATGGCGGCGATGCACTGACCTTCCAGGGTCAGCTTGCGGGGGATATCTTGGTTGAAGCCGAAAACTCGGTGATTTTCAGTGCTCGTGACACCACGGTTGCAAGCGGTGCGCTGATTGCTGCTGCAGGACACCGGACAGTCGGCGAAGCCTTTGCCGGCAATGGCGCCTTTGGTGGGACTTATAACGGCGATTCTCAGGAGCAGTCCGTCTACTTCACCTACGAAGCGTTGCGCGAGTTCCATGCACGGCGCACGGCAGGTGCCTCGGATGAAGACGCCTTCAACGCGCTGTCGGAATTCGAGCAGAAGCTCGTTGCGCCGGTTGTCGACTACTTCGAGAACAAGGAAGGCGAGCTCGAAATCTTCCTTGACAAGCTGATCGGCGACGAAGCGGCGGTCATTGCCAACAACGAGCGTGACGACGATTTCATTGGCGGCGCCAACTTCACCATCCCCGCTTTGGTGGACGGCCAGGGCCATATCGACGGCGCCGATGACGGCGAGATCGAGACGCTTTCGGCCATTCTCGCGGCCTCCGGCCATGGCGGCAATGCCATTGTCGTGCAGGGCTCGACGGGGCTTGACGGGGTCGGCGATGAGTTGTCGGCCAATGGCGACATCTCGCTCATTGCCCATGGTTTCGACACCACCGATGCCGATCGCGGCATTATCGTTGAGTCCGTTGCGGGCGCCACCGGCGGGTCTTTCGAACTGGCCCATATCGGCCATCAGGCGGAAGCCCATCAAGTGGTTGCCGGCTTCGGTCAGGAAGTCAACGGCAAGAATGCCGGCGCCAACGGTATCGGCGGTGATGGCGGCGATGCCGTTGTCGACCAGTATGCCCAGAACGGCAGCATCGATCTTGTCTCCAGCCACGAAATCCTGGTTTCTGCCCGTGACGTCGGCGATGCGGATCACGAGGTGCGGACCTGGATCGGCCACCGGCTGACCGTGGGTTCGGACTATACTCAATACCGTAACAAATTCAGCGCGGTTGGCGGCAAGGGCGGCGACGAGCAGTCCGTACCCTATGCCGACGGCCATAACGGCAATGGCGGCGATGTCTTTATCTATCAGCGCGGTGTCATCTCCGGCACGGCACGCGACAAGAGCGATGAGGAATACGACACCGAAATCAGCCTTGCCGCGCTGCAGGACTCCGATGACCATGAGTCGATCCGCATTGAGGCGCGGGAAGCCGGTGTCGGCAACGACGATGTTGAAACCCATGTGGGCCACGACTTCCTGATCCATGCGGTCAAGGCCGGCGATGCGGGCCGTCAGGCGGTGCTCTCCGGTCCGAACGGCGCAGCCGAAGGCCTGCTGGAAGGCAATGGTGGCGACATCTTCATTGCGCAGACCGATCTCGGCGCCGATATCGACATTGTCGGTCGCGACGATGTTGCCATCGAGGTCAACACGGTACTCGGTGCGCATGCTCATCTGATGATCGGCCATGAGCGGACCATCGGCAATTCGGCCGAACTGGCCGATGTATTGGATGGTGGCGTTGCCGACAATCCGCGCCAAGGCTACATCATTGCCGGTTTCGGTGGTGATGCCTATCCCGAGGATGTCAACGGCACCGCCATGGCTTCGCGCGTTGCCGCGGCTGCCGGCATCATCGAGGATGGCGATTCCGGCCGTATCGAGATCGCGCTCGGCCAGATCACCGACAGCGATGAAGGCGACAACGATGACGACCGGCTGATCACCATCACCTCGATCACCGAGGATGTGACGATCGAGGCGATCTCGGCCACGGGTTCTGTGTCCGTTCTGGAGATCGGCAACCAGCAGCAGGTGACGGCGGAAACGCTGTCCGCCGGTGAACTCCAGTCAGTGCCGTTCATCCAGACGGCGGGCGATGCCGGCGGCATCTACATCAACCGGGCAACCATTTCGGGCGATATCCTGATCCAGGCGATCGATGCCGACAGGGCCAGTTCCGAAGACCCGACCATGGGCAAGCAGGTTGTCATTGACTCGGTTTCCGGCGCCGGGGCGACTTCGGTCACCCAGATCGGCCACGAGACCCAGTTCACGGCCACTGCCGGAACGCCGGTAACGGCGCGGGCAGCATTTGGCGAGGATCGCAACTTCCTGTTCGAAACGAACCTGACGGACTTTGCGAGCCTCGAACCGGCAGGAAGCAATCTTGATGGTGAAGCGACGCTGCGCGATGCGCAGAATGCCGTGGAAGACATGGAGAACGTTGTCCGGGCACTCGAACTGGCGCTGGAGAATGCCGACCGGTTCCCGGAAGATGACGGTGTCAGCGAAATCGCTTCCGACCAGAGTGTTGACCAGGGCGAACTGTTCTCACTGTTGGCCGATGCGCGCGCTGCGCTTGCCAGTGCCCGCGCGGACCTTGCCAATATCGGCAGCGGCGTCGGCAACATCAGTGAAGCGACGGCGGTCAACAACGTTCGTTCCTATGCCCCGGATGTGATCGCCGCGGCGGGAGACTTCGACCTAGTGCTCGATTCCATACCGCAGGCTTTCGAGCAGATCGCCGATTTCGCCGAGGGCGGCGACATCGTCTATGGCCAGCTGACCGGGCTCGCGCTCGACGGCAATAACGGGCTCAACAGCCATACTTCGTCGATCACCGGCGTTGCGGGCCTTGGCATCACCGCCAATCTGACGATCGATCCGGCTCCGCTGCCGGGTGCGCTTGTCGCCGAAGGCTTCAACGTCGCCGACACCGGCCTCGTCGAAGGCAATGTGGACATCCTGTCAGGCCGTGACGATGATCTGACCGGCATTACGCTGACCAGTGTCGATGACGTCATCGGCAATGACACCATCGTTGCCACCAATTTCGGCGGCACCGGTTTCTCCGCCGCCGATGACCTCGATGACAGCGTGGTGCAGATTTCGGCGACCGCAGACGCGCGCTCGCTGACGGAAATCGGTCACCGCCGGATCATGAACAACACCACCGAATATGGCGGCGGCGACACCAACGCCTCGCCGGAAGAGGGCGGCGTTGCAGGCGATGGTGGCTCCATCGTCACCCGCAACTTCACGGCGGGCGATATCACCGTCCAGGCCGAGGAAGTGGTGATCTACGCCAATGGTGCCGCGGGCGAATCCGAAGTGCATCTGCTGCATTCCTCGCACAACACCAACATTGCCGGCTGGTCGGACATCCAGAGCCTGCTTGGCAATGGCGGCGACATCATCAACACGACTTCGGTTTCCGGCGGCGTGTCGATCAACGCCGAACAGGTCGCATCGGCCTTCAATGCCATGGACCGCAAGATCCTGGCTGCCGGTCTGGCCGACTCCTTCATTCATCTCGGCCATCAGGCCGAGGACAAGAATGACAGCGAGTCCGATCCTGTGGAAGCCGGTAACCAGGGCGATACCCAAGCCAATCTCGGCTCGAACCGGGGCGGCTTCATTGTCTCGACCCAGACGGTTCGCGGCAATGACGGCGGCGATCTGGTAGTCATCACACTGGATGCCGCAGGCGATGGCAATCCGACCGATTTCATTCTGGAGACGGGTGGTCTCAATGACAGCGACATCCGCCTCGGCAATGGCGAGGATGGCGGCCACAGGGGCATCCTCAACGAGGGCCTGTCGGGCGTAAACCAGCTCGATGACGGCAGCACCGTCGATCTGATGCAGTTTGTCTATGGCGACATCGAGATCAACACGGTCGAGGACTTCTGGATCAATGTCGGCGGCACCGGAGACCAGGCAATCTATCTTGGTCACGATGCCGAGCAGTTCGGCCAGTCTGGCGAGGTCAACAGCCCGCCGACCATCCTGCAACATGGTGAGCGCGTCACCGTCTATCAGGAAGTGTTCGGTGACGTGAACATCGCCACCACGTCGAGCTTCACCGCCGATCTCGCGACCACCGCCAACGAACTGCATATCGGTCACGAGGCGACCCAGTCGGCCTTCTCTGCCGATGACGGCCCCAATCCGTCCGATCTCGAGGATGTCGATGGTGACGGCATCGCCGACAACGGCACTGGCGGGGCCGAAGGGCCGAGCGCTACCGGTGTCAACGACAATTTCGACCAGCCCGACGTCATGGCGACGCAACTGGTTCACGCCGGCATCTCGGTCATTACCGGCGAGATCACGCTGACAAGCGGCAGCGCCGACCGGCTGCATGTGGGCCATGAGGCCTTCCATCTTGCCGCTGCCGATGGCGACCAGTTCGATGAACTGGGAGACAATCCGGCTGTTGAGGGGACCTCGGTTCTCAACGGCACGACGGCCCATGTCGTTGCCAGCTCGATCATCAATGGCGATGGTTCCGACATCGTCTTCCATGCTGACGGTGCCACCGGCCAGGTTGACACTGCTGCGGCAGGCGAGGGCGGGTTCGATGCCGTCAACGGGACACAGGGCGACATTCAGCTGATCGCAAGCGCGGCCGGCGAAATCCAGGTCGGTCACCGCTCGGTAAGCACGATGGGCGATGTCACACCCTCCAGTGCTCCGGAAGCCCAGTTCGACGCGCTGCAGGCAATCGGATCGTCAACGCTCAATGCCGAAGGCACGGAAGTTGCCGACACGACCGAAAGCGTGATCGAATTCCGGGCTGTTCAGGACATCATCCTGGCTTCGGCAACGGGCGAGACCCAGGTCGGCCACTACATCACCGAGGAAGGCAATCCGGCGTCGACGACCTCTCCGGTCTTTGTCGATGACGATGCGGCCACCGGTCTTGCGGAAGGCGACAGCGAGCTGCGCCAGATCGTCGGCTCCGACATCATCTTCGGCGACAACACCAGCCAGGGTAGCGGCGGAACCGGGGCCGAGGGTGCTGGCAACAATGTGATCCTCGAAACGGCGACGGGCCGCACGATGATCGGCCACCAGTCGCCCGCCAGCAATGAATGGCAGGTCGAGGATGGTACGCGGTCGGTCACGGTGCAGTTGCTGGATGGCGACATCACGGTCGAGGCGGGTACCGATGCCGGTGCCGACGCGCCCGATGGCGGTACCATTGGCAGTGCTGCCGGTGCCGTTGCTGATGAAAG
This sequence comes from Phyllobacteriaceae bacterium, assembly GCA_023954255.1. Classification (GTDB taxonomy): domain Bacteria; phylum Pseudomonadota; class Alphaproteobacteria; order Rhizobiales; family Rhizobiaceae; genus Salaquimonas. The sequence goes on from JAMLIH010000012.1 coordinate 26,849, forward strand.
CGGACTGGGTGATGACATTCTCATCCTGTCTGGCGGCGGAACCGCGCGCATCGGCCACAACATGGCCGGTGGCGACGAGGGCGTGAACAACGAAACGCAGCGCTCGGCGGGCGACGTATGGGTGCGCGCAGGCGGTGACCTGCATGTCCTCGGCGGTGCCATTGGTCACGAGAACTACGACTTCGCCTCGGTGACGCCATCGACGCTCAATGCCACACCGGAAAGCCTGGCTTCCGCCTCGCCGATCCGTGACCGTATCCGCGGCATCACGACCGTCGGCGCCGGACAGAACTCGGCACCGGAGGATTCCACGCTGATCGGCGACGTCATGGTGTTCGACGGAGGCTCCAACCCCGTAACCGTCAATTCCGGTTACGGCGGCCAGGGCATGGCCGATGTCAATGGCCAGTTGCGCTTCTTCCTGCCAGCGCAGGAAGGCCTGACCATCGTCAGCCCGGTGACGTTCAACGACAGCGCCTCGAATGCCGATCCCGTGCTGGATCGTGATGCCGATCCGAGCAATGTCTTCGAAGGTCAGGGCGGGTTCGATCACGAGCACGACTTCACCTTCATGAGCGAGGCCGCGCCATACACGGATGCCTTTATCGGGCTCGGCAACTTCACCTTCTACTTCGAGTCGCCGCCGCCATCGGGCTATTTCCCCGAATACACACCCTACATCAATCTGATCGATCTCGATCCCGGCTTTGCGGTCATCTTCGACCGTGAGGGCGGACCGGACGGCCAGGGCACGGTGAACATGGGCGAGCTTGCCGGCGAGAACTATCTCGGCACTTCGAGCTTCGATGTCGATTGCGAGGAAGACCAGCTTGGCCAACTCGACGATCTTGGCGGGTGGACCGAGGAAGAGCGGCGCTCCCTGAGCGAGCAGTGCGAACGCATCCGCACCCATCATATGGGATCGCCGGCAGGCTTCGGTTCCCATTGGGGCTTCTCGGCAACGGCAGGCGGCAACCAGACCTTCGGCCATGGTCTGCCGGACGATCTGGAAAATGCGGCAACGAATGGCAGCTTCGGCTATGCCATTCCGGTTTCGCCGCAGGCGCACCAGCCGGTGATGATCGATCCGCTGCGGTTTACCGCCAACCAGAACGATTATGGCGTCATGACCGCCTATCAGCCGGTCGGGGCGGGGCCGTTGATGACCAGCGCCTATGCGCCGGTGATCGCGGGGTCGATGAATGAAACGGAAATCTCGTACGCGCCGGGCGACAGCTACGGCGAGTACATCACGGGCGAAAGCATCAACCGGGGTATGCAGCAAGCGAGCTATCCCGAGGCGATGTCCTATGCCTCCAGTTACACGGTGTTTGTCCAGAGACCTCTGTAGAGAGGCGGATTAGTAAAGCGTAGAAACAGGGTTAGGAAAGTCAGATGTCAGGCAAGAAGTTGGGAATGGGTATTGCGGTTGCCGCAATGGCCATGGGGGTAATCTCCGCGGATGCCATATTCGACGCCACGGTGGCGAATGCGCAGGCACTCGACCGGATCACGCAAGGGATCCAGCGCAAGCCGAACAACGAGGTTCGCCTCAGCGCTCGCGACACGATCGAGGTTTCAGGGGATGAAACACAGGTCCTGCCGTCGCTGAAAGGCGTGGTGATCGTCAACAGTCCCGGTCAGGTGGCGGAAGGCGGTACAAGCGCTGCAGGCGTGGAAGTGCGCGGCGATGTGGCGCCAGCCGAGGTGGTCAGTGCCGCCAGCGCCTATGTCGGCGCGCCGGTAACGCTCGCCTCGCTCGACCGGATGACCCGGGACATGGTCCTGGCGTTCCGCGATGCCGGTCTTCCGGTGGTCAATGTCGTCATCCCGCCGCAGGATGTTTCCAACGGCGTCGTGCAGATTATCGCGGTGGTCGGCCGGGTGGGTAATGTCGAGGTTGCGGGCAATGCCGCCAATCCGGGCTATTATTCCGAAGGCTTCCCGCTCGGTCAGGGCGATGTGGTCGAGGAAGCTGCGGTGCTTGATCATCTGCGCTGGAAAAGCCGACGCTTCCACCGGCGTGTGGATGCTGTCTATTCGCCGGGCGACAGCTTCAGCGCCACCGATCTCACCTTCCAGGTAACCGAAGACAAGCCCTGGGTTGTGTTCTTCGGCGTCGACAATACCGGATCCGGCGGGGTTGGCGATTACCGCCTGTTCGGCGGTTTCTCGATCGGCGACCTGTGGGGGCTCGATCACGAGCTTTCCTATCAGTACACGACGTCCGAGGAAGGCCATGATGCGCTTTCCGCCCACGCGCTGACCTATACGATGCCGATCTGGCACCGGGCCGACCTGCAGCTTGCCGGCGCCTGGGTCGAAAGCGGTGCCGATACCGGGCCGGGCTTCACCTCGGGCGAAAGCGTGCAGCTTTCGGCTACCGTAATCCAGCAGCTCAACCGGCTGCGCGACTGGTCTCGCGATGCCCGTTACGGGTTCGAATACAAGAAGTCCGACAACGATTTCGAGTTCGGCGGCGTCAATGCCTTCGGCAACGAAACCCAGATCGGCCAGTTCTTTGCCCAGATCACCGGCCAGCGCGGCGATTCGAAAAGTGCCACCCTTGCCCATGCCGGGCTGTGGTGGTCTCCGGGCGGGCTGTTCGACGATAATACCGACGAGGCCTTTGAAGCTTCTCGGTCGGGTGCCGGTGTGCACTATGTCTATCTGAGGGCGGGCGTCGATCACACGGCATTCCTGCCGGGCGATGTCCGGTTCAACGCCGATGTGGATTTCCAGATGGCATCCGACCGGCTGCTGCCGAGCGAGATGATGTATCTTGGCGGTCTCAATTCGGTACGCGGTTTCGACGAGAACGCGGTGCGGGGAGACAACGGGATCGTGGCTCGCTTCGAGTTGCAGGGACCGGCGATGCATCTTGCCACCAATGGCGTTCAGGATGCGTTGCGGGCCTATGCCTTCTTCGACTTCGGTGCGGTATCGATCAACGGTACCAAGTCCGTCGGGGAGCAGAACGCCCATCTGGCAGGTGCCGGTGTCGGCCTCATCTATCAGTACGATACCAACCTGTCTGCGGAACTGGCCTATGGCTGGAAGCTGCATACACCGGATCTGGTGGATGACGACCATGACGGCCAGTTCCATTTCCGGGTGATCACCAGCTTCTGATCCGCAGCAATGGCAAAATCGAAACCTAGCGCCGGCGGCGGCAAGGGGCGGTCTGTCGCCTACAAGGTCGTCACGGTGAGCGAGCTCGACCGGATGGTCTATGACGAGCTTGTGCGGGAAAATGCTGCCCGGGCCGAGTCCGGCGAACCGGGCAGATATGTCATCACCAACAAGAAGCTCGCCCATTCCGGCGTCGTCATGCCGAAAGTGCTCAACCCGCTTGGGAAAAAGGGTTGGGTTCTTGAGGCGGTCAACAAGATGGAGTGCTATATCTTCAGCCGGGCGCAGCCGGCAGTTGCGGTGGAATACAAGGTGCTGACGCCGGCGGACCTCGACCGCTCGGCTGTCTTGAAGCTCGAAAAGTCCGGTGCTCTTGCCCTGCATCACTTCGAAGGGCAAACTCCGGCGATGGAGGTGGTCGATGCCCCGGCAGCGAAGATCCAGAACGTGCTGCCGGCGCTTCTTGAAGAACTGGCCGATGAGGGATGGCGGCTGAGCGCCGTCAGCGGCCCGCAACTCTATTTCTTCACGAGACCCGTGTAACGCAAAGCAATCAGGAAACATCATCATGAAACGGATCATCACACGAAGCGGAGTTTTCGCGGCGGCTGTTCTCGGCGCGCTGTCGGTTGCCCAGGCCCAGGAGAGCCCGACACCCGGACGCTCTACGGAAGCCTTCCAGGACTGGAGTGTCGAGTGCTCCAAGGTGCAGGAGGCAGCAAAGGCGGAAGGCGGCGAGCAGCAAACCGATGACGCGGCGGCCAAGAAACCGGAGGAAAAGCGTATCTGCGAGGCGGTGCAGGTCTACCGCAACAACAAGACCGGCAACGAGATTGCCCGTGTCGCATTCGCCTATGCCAAGGGGGAAGGCGACAAGGAAGCGACGCTGAAAGCCGGCCTGCGGGTGATTGTCGATGTTTCCTTCAAAAACCAGCCCAAGCTTGTCGATGGCGAGACGACGCTCATGGAGGGCGCATTCACCCGTTGTGCGGCCACTTACTGCTTTGCAGAATTCAACATTGGAAAGGATGGCACCAAGCCGCTGGAAGATGCGCAGAAGGCGGCGCTGCAGTTTGCCATCAGTTCCGGCCGTGTGATCAGCATCGGGGTGTCGCCGAAGGGGCTGGCGGATGCGCTCAAGGTGATCGAGGGCAGAAACAAGTAAATCCAGCGCAGGTCGGAGTAATCATCGTCATGACCAAGGCAAGCAAGGCTGCTTCCGGCAGCGCGAAGGCGAAAACCGCGGCGAAACCGGCGGAGAAATCTTCTCCCGGCAGCAAGGCAACCGCAAAACCGGCATCCTCGAAGACGGCAGAAGCGAAGGCAAAGCCCGCCGCGAAAGGAGGAAAAGCTCCGGCCGCAAAGGCCGCCAAGGCGCCGGGGCAGGCCCGCAAGGCGATGTACGGCCCGGTGAGCATCCTCAACGTCAAGGAGCACGGCGGGTTGCGCCTGTCGCCGGCGAAGGACCAGCGTTTCGCCGAGGGCATGAACTCCGCTGCGCTCGCGGCGGCGGAATTTCCCGAAGCCGCACTGCACTATCCGGTCGTCTTTGCCGAGGCGGACGGCCGCTGGAGCGCCTATGCCGTGACCGGCCCGTCTGCCGGCAGGAACAGCTTCATCGGCAAGGACGGCAAATGGCTGGAGGGAGCTTATGTGCCGGCGCTCATCCGCCGCTATCCCTTTGTTCTCGTTGCTGAAAGGGGCGGGCGCAATCTGTCGTTGGCAGCCGATCTTTCAAGCGAAATGCTGAAGGGCAAAAGCGGCGAGAAACTGTATGAAAACGGCAAGGCCTCGAAGACGGCGGCCAACATTCTGCGGTTCTGCGTTGCCTATGACAACCAGCTCAGGGCATCTGCCGATCTGTTCAAGCGCATTGCCGATGCCGGCATCCTGGTTTCCAGAAAGGCGGAGGTGACGCTGCCCGACAAGACCACGAGCACGATCACCGGCTTTCACGTGGTCGACGAGCGGAAGCTTTCGGCACTTGACGATGCGGCGTTCGTTGCCTTGCGCAAGGACGGCGTGCTCAACCTGATCTATTGCCATTTGTGGTCCATGCGCAGCTGGAAGAACATTCTCGCCTGACCGGCGGGAATACGGATGCCGGAAGGCGCCTGAAATTTGTGCTGTGAAGCGACTGTTGTGTTAAGGTCGGGCCGCCGTTCTGAGTCTGTGGACGGGTTTCTTCAATTGTCCTGCCATGCGCCAGCCGAAAATCCTCACCACGCTCAAGACCTATTCCTGGCCTTTGTTCCTGTCGGATCTGATCGCGGGCGCCACCGTCGCCACGGTTGCGCTGCCGCTCAGCCTGGCGATCGCCATTGCATCGGGGGCAGATCCGGCGGCGGGGCTTGTTACCGCGATTGTTGCGGGTTTCCTGATCTCGCTTCTCGGCGGCAGCCGTGTGCAGATCGGCGGGCCAACGGGTGCCTTCATCGTCGTGGTGTTCGGGGTCATTGCCGGGCATGGTTATGACGGCCTGGTGTTGGCAACCCTCATGGCGGGTTTCATCCTGCTGATTGCCGGCTATTTCCGGGCGGGAAACCTTATCGCCTTTGTTCCCGAAGCCGTGGTGAACGGTTTCACCATCGGCATCGCCATCATTATCGCCACCAGCCAGTTGAAGGATTTTTTCGGCCTCAGCCTCGCCAAGGTGCCTGCCGATTTTCTCGAACTGATCCCGTCCCTCTGGGAGGCGCGGCACAGTTTCAACCTCGCTGCTTTCCTGATTGCGCTTGTCTCGGTGTTCCTGATCGTCTTCCTGCGCCGGCTGGCGCCGCGCTGGCCCGGTCTGATTGTTGCCGTGGGCATCGGCTCTGCCGCGGTGGCGCTGTTTTCGCTTCCCGTCGACACGCTCTATTCGCGCTTCGGTGAGTTGCCGCGGCAATTGCCGTGGCCGCAATTGCCGGTCATCACCGTGGACAGGTTGATTGAACTGTTTCCCTCGGCAATCGTGATCGCGTTTCTTGCCGGGGTCGAATCCCTGCTTTCGGCGATGGTGGCCGATCGCATGATCGAGGGCCACCACCGGCCCAATGCCGAACTTACCGCCCAGGGCGCGGCAAACATTGCCTCGGCGCTGTTTGCCGGCCTGCCGGCTACCGGGGCAATCGCCAGAACCGCCACCAATATCCGGGCAGGGGGCCGGACGCCGGTAGCAGGCATCGTCCACGCACTCGTCATTCTGCTGGTCATGCTGGTGGCGGCGCCGCTTGCCGGCTATCTGGCCATGCCGGCGCTTGCGGCACTCTTGTGCGTTACCGCCTGGAACATGAGCGAACCGCACAAATGGGGCGACTATGCCAGGGCGCGGCTGAGCGACCGGCTGCTGCTGGTGCTGACCCTGGTGCTGACCGTGCTGGTCGACCTGACGGTGGCGATCGGCGTCGGTGTCTCCGTCGGCCTTGCGCTTCGCCTGTCGCAGCGCAAGTCGGTTGAAAGCGACTGGACGCCGCCGGACCGCTAGCGCAAATCAGGTCTGAGGGAATCAAAAAAACCTCCCTGTGCAAACCAAATCAACGGACCGGACCGCTGTCCCGGCTTGCGCGGCCGCAGCAGCGCGAAACGACCCGGGTGCGAAACGGATTCCGCTTCCTGCGCCAAGGTCTTGGTTTTTCCGTGAATGGCCCGAGACATAGTTGACAACACATTTTGTCGCTCGACTTCCGGCAAATGAAATCAGGAAAAGCTACATATATTCGGCTTTGCCGGAGACCGTTCATAGAAAGGCGGGGCTTTGATTCCAACCTTTAGCCTGTGGAATTGCATCTACAGATACTGTTGGCTAATTGCGTAACAACAACGAGTTCAAGACACCACTAATAATGTTATCGAGTCTTCGCTGGCGCATGGCTTTGCTTTCTGCGTCCAAATACTCTTTCTGAATTTGCCGCTCCAGATTAAGCACCATAGCCTGCGCATCAGGATGGCCTTGGCTCGCTGCCGCTTTTGCAAGAGAGTATGCGGAGTCAAGATTCTTTTCTACGATGATGCCTTCGTAGAATTGGCTGGCAAGCGAGAACATGGCTTCCATGCTGCCAAGTTCTGCACCACGTTTGAACAGCGCGATGCCTTCCCGATACTTCTTGTTGTTGAGATTTACCCAGCCCAGATTGTCATAGGCAGCAGGATAGTAATTGGCGACCAATTCCTGCAGAACCAGTTTTGCGTGGGGGTTCTTGTTTGCCTGCAGCGCTCGTGCGTACTGGTATTTGTATCTTGCCGTTTCGGGAAAAAGTGCCACTGCCTTCTGACAGATGGATATTGCGAGTTCCGCCTGTGATCGCAGTAGGGAATAAGGAACGCTCAAGAACCGGTCGTTTCTGTTCCGGTCAAACAGGTTTACAGGATGGACGGTGCCCCGTCGTCACCGCCGGTGTTGGCGCTGCTTTCCTTCTGTGTCCCGGTAACGCTTGACGGCAGACTGTTGCCCAGATTGCGGGTGTAGAAAAACTGCAGCGCAAACAGGATGGCGAACAGGACAATTCCCGAAACCAGCAGTAGGATCAAAATGGTGAAGGGAAGGGGAATGCGAGCGGGTTTTTTGCCGGCGGCGGGCGGGTTGCTGGCGCCGTTTGCCCCCTTTGTTTTCCTTGTCCGGCGAATCTGACATGGATGAACTTGAACTTCCCGTTTGCAACCGGGTTGCCGGTTGACGGCCGGTGCTGCTAATGCGGGAAAACCCGGCATTGGCGGCAGTGCGGCCCGTTGTGCAGCCCCATGCAATTGTGATTAGAGCAATTCAGGTTTTGACGGAAACGGAAAAACCTGAATGCGTAAACAAATCAACGGATCAATCCCTTGTCCCGTTTCTGCCGGGACGCGAAATGATCTAGGCGTTAACGCTGGAGAAGCAAAATGGCAAGAACCTGCCTGACCATTATTTTGGCAGCCGGCGAGGGTACGCGGATGCGTTCCGCAATACCCAAGGTGCTGCATGAAGTGGCAGGGCTTTCCTTGCTCGGGCATGTGATGCGGGCAGCCGGAGCTGCGGGCGGAAATGCCCAGGCGGTGGTGGTCGGACGTGAGGCCGAACGGGTCGATGCCGAAGCACGCCGCCATGCGGCAAGCGTGGTGATCGCCGAGCAGAAGGAGCGCCTCGGCACGGGCCATGCGGTGCTTGCGGCAAGGGCCGCGATCGCCGAGGGATATGACGATGTGCTGGTGTTGTTCGGCGACACGCCGCTGATCACCGCGCAGTCGCTGCAGCCCTTGCGGGCGGCACTGGCGGAAGGGGCGGCCGTCGCCGTGATGGGCTTCCGAACCGATGCACCGGACGGCTATGGCAGGCTGATCGAGGAAGACGGTCAACTCGTTGCCATTCGCGAACACAAGGATGCGAGCGAGGCGGAGCGCGAAATCACGTTCTGCAATGGCGGCATCATGGGACTTTCGGGAAAAGAGGCACTGGACCTCCTCGATGCGATCGGCAACGACAATGCCAAAGGCGAATACTACCTGACCGATTGCGTGGCGATCGCCCGCGAGCGCGGTTTCAAGGTGGTGGCGACGGAGGCCGATGAAGAAGAACTGATCGGCATCAACGACCGCAGGGAACTTGCCCGGGTGGAGGCGCTGTGGCAGGCGCGCAAGCGCCTGGAAATGATGGCGGCGGGCGTTTCGCTGCAGGCACCCGAAAGCGTGCATTTCTGTTTCGACACGGTGATCGGCGCGGACAGCCGTATCGAGCCCGATGTCTGGTTCGGTCCCGGCGTCAGCATCGGTGAACATGTTCATATCCGTGCCTTCAGCCATATCGAGGGGGCAGAGATCGGCGATCACGCCGTCATCGGCCCGTTTGCCCGGCTGAGGCCCGGTACCCGAATGGCGGAGAAGGCAAAAGTCGGCAATTTCTGCGAGATCAAGAACGCCTCGGTGGAAGAAGGCGCCAAGATCAACCATTTGAGCTATATCGGCGACGCGCGGGTGGGGGCAGGTGCCAATATCGGCGCCGGCACGATCACCTGCAATTACGACGGGCTCAACAAGCACTTCACCGATATCGGCGCCAACGCCTTCATTGGCACCGACAGCGCGCTGGTGGCACCCGTCACCATCGGCGACGGCGCCTATATCGCTTCCGGCAGCGTGATCACCGAGGACGTGCCGGCCGATGCCATGGCGGTCGCCCGCGGCCGACAGGTCAACAAGGAAGGTCATGCCCGCACGATCCGCACCCGCAACGAGCAGTTCAAGCAGAACAGGCGCAAGGGCTGAAAGCCGGTTTGGTGGTGCGGTAAACCGATCGTTTACCAAGCGCGAAAAGACGGCCTTCATCTGTTTCCGTTACAAGTGGAAATCTGTTGAAATGCAAAGTGAACGCGCTTTTTCGGCCTGATTTGGTAATAAGGGCCGGCTGGGAGCGCAAATCACGCATCGCGAACCTATCTGTGGCCTGAAGGCGGGCAGGGCTCCGGCGGCATTGGGCCATCGACAGCGCGGCTTCGACTTCGCAACGGGGAAGACATATGTGCGGCATTGTTGGAATCATCGGCACGCAACCGGTAGCACCGCTGCTGGTCGACGCGCTCAAGCGGCTTGAATATCGCGGTTACGATTCTGCCGGCGTCGCCACGATTGAAGGCAATCACCTCGACCGCCGCCGCGCCGAGGGCAAGCTCGTCAATCTCGAAGCCCGGCTGAAGGCGTCGCCGCTTTCGGGCACCGTCGGCATCGGCCACACCCGCTGGGCCACCCATGGCGCGCCGACCGAGCGCAACGCCCACCCGCACGCCACCGAGACGGTCGCCATCGTCCATAACGGCATCATCGAGAATTTCTTTTCGCTGAAGACCGAGCTGCAGGCCGCGGGCTACGCCTTTCATACCGACACCGATACCGAGGTCGTCGCGGTGCTGCTGACGCAGGCGCTCGATAAGGGCCTGAAGCCGGTCGAGGCGTTCCGCGCCGTGCTGCCGAGGCTCGAAGGCGCGTTTGCGCTGGCCGTGCTGTTCGACGGCGAGACCGACCTGCTGATCGCGGCGCGGCACGGACCGCCGCTGGCGATCGGCCACGGAGACGGCGAGATGTATATCGGCTCGGATGCGATCGCGCTGTCGCCCTTCACCGACCAGGTGACCTTCCTGGAAGACGGCGACTGGGCGGTGCTGACCGCCAGCAGCGCGGCCTTTTTCGACAAGACAGGCGCGACGGTCGAGCGCCGCGCGCAGACCTCGTCGGCCATGCACATGACGGTCGACAAGGGCAATCACCGCCACTTCATGGAGAAGGAGATCCACGAGCAGCCGGAGGTGATGTCGCACACGCTGGCGCATTTCCTCGACTTCTCCAGCGGCACGGCCCGGGACAACCGCGCGCCCATCGATTTCGGTGCCATCGACCGCCTTGCGCTGTCTGCCTGCGGCACGGCCTATTATGCCGGGCTGATCGGAAAGTACTGGATGGAGCGCGTCGCGCGGCTTCCCGTCGACATCGACGTTGCGTCGGAATTCCGCTACCGCGAAATGCCGCTGAAGAAAGGCGGGCTGGCACTGTTCATCTCGCAATCGGGCGAAACCGCCGACACGCTCGCCTCGCTGCGCTATTGCAAGGAAAACGGCCAGCATATCGGTGCCATCGTCAACGTGCCTGAATCGACCATCGCGCGTGAATCCGATGCCATTTTCCAGACCCTCGCAGGGCCCGAAATCGGCGTTGCCTCGACCAAGGCGTTTACCTGCCAGCTATCGGTGCTGGTTTCGCTGGCAATTGCCGTCGGCAAGGCCCGGGGCGCCATCGATGCGGCCAAGGAAGTGGAACTCATTCGTGCGCTGACCGAAGCGCCGCGCTATGCCAACAAGGCACTGAAGCTCGAACGGCAGATCGAGAAGATTGCCGGCGACCTCGCCAAGGTGCGCCATATTCTCTATCTCGGCCGCGACACCAATTATCCGCTGGCACTGGAAGGCGCGCTGAAGCTGAAGGAAATCTCCTACATTCACGCCGAGGGCTATGCCGCGGGGGAACTCAAACACGGCCCGATCGCGCTGATCGACGAGAACATGCCGGTGGTGGTGATTGCGCCGCATGACCGGATTTTCGAAAAGACCGTGTCGAACATGCAGGAAGTCGCCGCGCGCGGCGGGCGGATCATCCTGATCACCGACGAGAAGGGCGCGGCGGAAGCCTCCATCGAGGCCGAGCACGTGGTGGTAATGCCCAACATGCCGGAAATCCTGACGCCCATCGTCTATGCCATTCCGGTGCAGTTACTAGCCTATCACACGGCGCTTGCCATGGGCACGGATGTGGATCAGCCGAGAAACCTGGCAAAGTCAGTGACGGTCGAATAGGTTGGCGGTCATGCCGATTTCAGCGGCCCATTTGGTCAGTTGGCTGTTTTTCCGATTCCGTCAAAACCTGAATTGCTCCAGATCATTTCGCGTTTCGTCAGAAACGGGACAATGATTTCATCCGCTGATTATGTTTGCGCATTCAGGTTTTTCCGATTCCGTCAAAACCTGAATTGCTCTAGATTGGCGGCAAAAGCAGCGTGCCCGGCCTTGGGCTGGTGGGCCGGCGGCGCACCAAGCCATCTTCTTGAACGGGATTTCCGCCTCGCATGTCGCGCATTCGCACCTATTTTCTGACCGGCTTCATCATCACCGCGCCCCTGGCGATCACCATCTATCTGATCTGGACGTTCATCGAATGGGTCGACAGCTGGGTGATCCCCTATATTCCGGCGATCTATAATCCCGACAACTATCTGCCGTTCCACGTGCCGGGTTTCGGCCTGGTGGCGGCGATCTTCACCATCACCATTGTCGGTTTTCTCACGGCAAGCTTCATCGGCCGCTCGATTGTCGCCTGGGGCGAAAACCTGCTCAACCGCATGCCGGTCGTGCGCAATCTCTACAACGGTTTGAAGCAGATCTTCGAAACCGTGCTTTCGGACCAGACAGCATCGTTTCAGGAAGTGGGCCTGGTCGAATATCCCCGCAAGGGGCTTTGGGCAGTGGTTTTCATCGCCACCGAAACAAGGGGCGAAGTAGACCGCACGCTGAAGGAGATGAAGAAGAAGACTGTCAGCGTTTTCCTGCCGACGACACCGAACCCGACTTCCGGCTTTCTGCTGTTCGTGCCGGCGGACGATGTCATCCGCCTGAACATGACGGTGGAGGAGGGGGCAAAGCTGGTGATTTCAGCAGGCCTCGTGGCACCGGACCAAAACCAGAAGAAACTCAGGGAACTGGCTGTCCAGGCAAAGGCCGACGGCAAGCCCAAGGAGATGGAAAACCCGCTCAAGGCGCTTTTCCTGCCGCATGAGGAAAACATGCCCGGCAAGAAGCCTCCGTCGGAGTAGTTACCCCGAACGGATCAGCCGCACCGCTTCATCCTGTCCGAACAGGTAAAGCAGAACCCGTAACGCCTCGCCCTGTTCGCCCTCAAGCGATGCGTTCGTCGCCATGACGTGTTTTGCGGAATTGCGCGCCAGTTCCAGCATGTCGCCATGCAGTTCGGCGCTGGCGAGGTTGAAGCCGGGGGCGCCCGACTGGCGTGTGCCGAGCACCTCGCCTTCACCGCGCAACCGCAGATCCTCCTCGGCGATGCGGAAGCCGTCATTGGTCTCGCGCAGGATTGCGAGCCGTGCATTGGCGATTTCACCGAGCGGCGCCTTGTAGAGCAGGATGCAGTGGGAATCGCGGTCGCTGCGGCCGACTCGGCCACGCAGCTGGTGGAGTTGGGCAAGGCCGAAGCGCTCGGCATGCTCGATCACCATGATGGTTGCATCGGGCACGTCGACCCCGACCTCGACCACGGTGGTGGCGACCAGAATGCGGGTTTCGCCGCGCTGAAAGGCCTCCATGGCGGCATCCTTCTCGGAGGCGCTCATTCGGCCGTGCACAAGTCCGACCTTGCTACCGAACCGCCCGGCAAGCGATGCGTGGCGCTCCTCGGCCGAAGTTGCCTCCACCTCGTCGCTTTCCTCGACCAGCGGGCAGATCCAGTAAATCTTCTGCCCCTCCGAGACCGCCCGTTCCATCCGGGAAACCAGATCGTTCAGCCGTTCCAGCGGCAGGGCACTGGTTGCGATCGGCTTGCGGCCGGCAGGTTTTTCGGTGAGCTTGGAAACCGCCATGTCGCCATACCAGGTCATCACCAGGGTGCGTGGAATGGGCGTTGCTGTCATCACCAGAATGTCGCTCGATGGCGCCTTGTCGCTGAGCGCCAGGCGCTGGTGCACACCGAAGCGGTGCTGCTCGTCGACGACGGCAAGACCCAGATCGCGAAAGACAACCGGCCCCTGAAACAGCGCATGGGTGCCGATCAGGAGATCGATTTCGCCATCGGCCAGGGCTGCAAGGATTTCCTCCCGCCGTTTGCCCTTTTCGCGGCCGGTCAGGATCGCCGTGCGGATGCCGGCGGCGTTGCCGAGTTTGGCGATGTTGTCATAGTGCTGACGGGCGAGAATTTCCGTCGGCGCCATGATCGCCGCCTGGGAGCCAGCCTCGATCACATCTGCCGCCGCCAGCAGGGCGACGATGGTCTTGCCGGAGCCGACATCGCCCTGCAGCAGCCGCAGCATGCGCTCGGGGCGGGCGAGATCGGCGCGGATTTCGGTTATCGCCTGTTGCTGGCTGGCGGTCAGCGGCCAGGGGAAGGCGGCGAGCAGGGCGGTAGCCAGCTTCCCCGCAGCCTTGCGGGCCACGCCACCGGTTCTGCGCATCTTCTCGCGGGTCAGCGCCAGCGCAAGCTGGCCTGCCATGAACTCGTCATGGGCAAGTCGCAGCCGGTGGGGCGCCCTCGGGTCGAGATCGACGGCATCCCTTGGCGCGTGCACGCGCTTCAGTGCCTCGTTGAATGGCGGCCAGTTCTGGCGCTTCACAAGGGTGGCGTCCAGCCATTCCGGCAGATCCGGCAGCCGGGCAATGGCGGTGCGGACAGATTTCTGCAGCGTCTTCTGGGCAAGGCCGCCGGTGTTCGGATAGACCGGCTCGACCAGCGGCAGGTCGGCGAACCCCGCCTCGTCGACGATGTGGTCCGGATGGACCATGTTGGGTTGACCGTTGAACCATTCTACCCGGCCGGAAACATAGCGCGTTTCGCCCACCGGCAGCGCCTTGGCGAGGTAATCGGTGTGGCCGTGGAAGAAGACCAGTGCCATCTCGCCGGTCTCGTCGTGAACATGGACGCGGTAGGGAACGCGCCTGTTGCCCTTTGGCGGTACCTGGTGGCGGTCAACGCTGACCTTGAGCGTGACAATGACGCCTTCGGGCGATCGGGCGATGCCGGGCTGGCGGCGGCGGTCGATCACCGAATGGGGCAGATGGAAAATCAGATCGCGCAGGATCGCGGGGGTTGCCTGTTCGCTGCCGCGCAACAGCCGCGTCATCGCCTTTTCGATCTTGGGGCCAACGCCTTCCAGGCTCGAAACCGGCGTAAACAGCGGATTGAGAAGATTTGGGCGCATGGTCTCCTGTGTGTCGGTTCAATCGGCGGTTTGCAATTATAAAGCACAAGAAAGGGCTGGCGTATTCAAGCCGATGGGCTATTTAAGGCCCGATCCTGCCGGCAATCTGGGCGCAAAACATGCGTCCGGAGCGATGGCTATTGACCATACAAGGATGAACCGGGAAAACTGATGGACGACACAAACCGGCGCAAGCAATTGATCTACCGGGCCAATCACCGCGGTATCAAGGAGATGGACATTATTCTGGGCGGTTTTGCCGACCGGCATGTGATGGCGCTCGGCGCGAAAGAACTCGATAGTTTCGAGGCGATCATGGCGGAGGCCGACCGCGACCTGCTTTCCTGGTTCACCGGCGAACAGCCGGTCCCCGCCCACATCGACAGGCCGCTTTTTGACAGCATTCTTGCCGACACGCTTGCCGCCCGGGAAGCCGCGGAATCCCAGAGCGTCCGGGACTGAGTTTATGCTGTTTTCCGAAAACCTTGCCGCGCAGATTGCGTCAGAAGATCGCCCGCTGACCTTTTCCGGCGTGCCGGATGGTGCGGTGGCAGCACTGCTTGCGCAACTGGCGAAGGAGCAGGAGAGCGGCTCAGGTATCGCCTATGTCGCCGCCGACGGCCAGAAACTGCCGGAGATTGCGGCCGGCCTTGCCTTTTTCGCGCCGTGGCTGGAGGTGATCGAACTGCCGGCCTGGGACTGTCTTCCCTATGACCGGGTGTCGCCATCGGCCTCGGCCACTGCCGGGCGGGTTGCCGCGCTGAGCAGGCTCGCCGCGGTAGGAGAGGGCAGGCAACCGCTGGTCGTGCTCACCACCGCCAATGCACTGGTGCAGCGCTGCGTGCCGCGTGCCGCGATGGCCGGACAGGTGCGGCATTTCCTGCCCGGCCAGAGTGCCGACATGGACGGGCTCGTCCGCTGGCTGGAAATCAACGGCTTCGAGCGGGCGACAACGGTGCGCGACCGGGGCGAATATGCGGTGCGCGGCGGCATCGTCGACCTGCATACGCCGGGAGCAGGCGAGCCGGTGCGGCTTGATTTCTTCGGCGATACGCTTGAATCGGTGCGCAGTTTCGATCTCGCCAGCCAGCGCAGCACTGGCCAGTTGAAGCAATTGACGCTGGCTCCGATGAGCGAGGTCATTCTCGACGAGGCCTCGGTGTCGCGTTTCCGCAGCGGCTATATCGCCGCCTTCGGCGCGGCAACACGGGACGACGCGCTCTATCAGGCGGTCAGCGAAGGGCGCCGCTTTGCCGGAACCGAGCACTGGCTGCCGCTGTTCTACGAAAAGCTCGAAACGCTGGGCGACTATCTTTCCGATTTTCTCACCATTGCCGATCAGGCGGCAACAGAGTCGGCCAATCATCGCATCGAGCAGATCGAGGACCATTATCAGGCGCGCAGGAACGTGCTGGATGACAATCTTGAAGCATCGCTCGGCGGCGGTGCGCCCTACAAGCCGCTGGCGCCGCAGACGCTTTATCTTTCCGGCGAGGAGGCCGCGAGCTGCCTTGGCGGCCTGACGCAGGTCAGCCCGTTTGCGGCAGCCGAAACCTCGGCGAGGGCGGTTCGCGACCTGCAGGGAAGGCCGGGCCGCAACTTCGCCACGGAGCGGGCTTCCGGAGCCAACGTCTTCGATGCGCTGGTTGCCCATGTGGGCGAGGAAAAGGCGCGGGGCCAGCGGGTTCTGCTGGCGTCCTGGACCGAAGGGTCCGGAGATCGCATGGCAAAGCTGCTTGCCGATCATGGTCTTGAGGCATTGCGGGGCGTCGACAACCTTGCCGCTCTCGAGGAACTGAGGCCGCAGCTTGCCGGCATCGCGCCGCTGCCGACGGAGCACGGTTTCGAACTGCCGGGTCTCAGCGTCATCGCCGAACAGGATGTACTGGGCGACCGGCTGGTACGGCGCTCGAAGAAGCGCCGGGCAAGCGATTTCATCTCCGAGGTTGCGAGCCTCTCGCAAGGCGACATCGTCGTTCACGTGGAGCACGGTATCGCCCGGTTTGCCGGGCTGACGACCATCGAGGCTGCAGGTGCGCCGCATGACTGCCTGGAACTGCGCTATGCCGGTGACGACCGGCTGTTTCTGCCGGTTGAAAACATCGAACTGCTGTCACGCTACGGGGCGGGCGATGCGGAAGTGCAACTCGACCGGCTGGGCGGCGTTGCCTGGCAGTCGCGCAAGGCGAAGCTGAAGAAGAAGCTGCTCGAAATCGCAGGCCAGTTGATTGCCATTGCCGCCGAACGGGCCTTGCGCAACAGCGAGCCGCTGACGCCGCCCGAGGGGCTTTACGGCGAGTTTGTCGCCCGCTTCCCCTATGACGAGACGGAGGATCAGCTTGCGGCAATCGAGGCGGTGCTGGACGATCTTGCCGCTGGCACGCCGATGGACCGGCTGGTCTGCGGCGATGTCGGTTTCGGCAAGACGGAGGTAGCGCTCAGGGCTGCCTTCGTTGCCGCCATGGCGGGAAAACAGGTCGCCGTCGTCGTGCCGACAACCCTGCTGGCCCGTCAGCACTACAAGACCTTCTGCGACCGCTTTTCCGGCCTGCCGGTGAAAATCGCGCAGGCCTCGCGGCTGGTTTCGGCGGGCGAACTGGCAGCCACCCGCAAGGGGATTGCCGATGGCACCATCGACATCGTCGTCGGCACCCATGCGCTTTTGGCAGACAGCATCCGTTTCGACCGGCTGGGCCTGCTGATCATCGACGAGGAACAGCGTTTCGGCGTCAAGCACAAGGAAAAGCTCAAGGAGCTGCGCAGCGACGTGCATGTGCTGACGCTGTCGGCGACGCCGATCCCGCGCACGCTGCAACTGGCGCTGACGGGCGTGCGCGAACTCTCGCTGATCACCACGGCGCCACTCGACCGGCTGGCGGTGAGGACCTTCGTGACGCCGTTCGACGGGCTTGTGATCCGCGAGGCGCTGCTGCGCGAGCATTATCGCGGCGGACAGAGCTTCTATGTCTGTCCGCGTGTCAGCGATCTGGAGGAACAGGCGCAGTTTCTGCGCGAGCATGTGCCGGAACTCAAATTCGCCACCGCCCATGGCCAGATGGCGCCGGGCCAGCTCGATGACGTGATGAATGCCTTCTACGACGGCAAATACGATGTGCTGCTGTCGACCACCATCGTTGAGTCCGGACTGGACATTCCCACCGCCAACACGCTGATCGTCCATCGCGCCGACATGTTCGGCCTTGCCCAGCTCTACCAGTTGCGCGGCAGGGTGGGGCGCTCCAAGACGCGTGCCTATGCGCTGTTCACCCTGCCGGTCAGGAAACCGCTGACGCCGCAGGCCGAGCGGCGGCTGAAGGTACTGCAATCGCTCGATTCCATCGGCGCGGGTTTTGAACTGGCAAGCCACGATCTCGACATTCGCGGTTCCGGCAACATTCTCGGCGAGGAACAATCCGGCCATATCCGGGAGGTCGGCTACGAACTCTACCAGCAGATGCTGGAGGAAACCGTTGCCGAGTTGAAACAGGGTGAGTTTGCCGGCGCCGAGGAGCGCTGGTCACCGCAAATCAGTGTCGGCGCATCGGTGATGATTCCGGAAGACTACGTGCCCGATCTGCAATTGCGCCTGTCGCTCTACCGCCGTCTGGCCGACCTCGACGAAGCAGGCGAGATCGACGCCTTCGGGGCGGAGCTGATCGACCGTTTCGGGCCGCTGCCGGAGGCCGTCGACCATCTGCTGAAAGTGGTGTTCATCAAGGCGCTGTGCCGCAAGGCCAATATCGACAAGCTCGATGCCGGGCCGAAGGGGCTGGTAGTGCAGTTCAGAAATGGCGAATTCTCCAATCCCGCCGAACTGCTCAAGTGGATCAGCGAGCAGTCCTCACTTGCCAAGGTGCGCCCCGATCAGAGCCTGTTCCTGTCGCGGGAATGGGAAACTGCAGACAAGCGGATCAAGGGGGCTGCCGTCATCGCATCGAAACTCGCTGCGATGACAACGCTTTAGCCCGGTTTCCGTACAAACTGATTCGGCTTTGAGACGTCAGTTCTTTGCGCCTGCCAACTCGTCCAGCAGTTTCTGCATGTCTTCTTCGGTGTCGGTTCGCCCGCCGCCGGTTTCATCGAGGGCGGCGGCGTGTTCTGCAGCCTCGATGGTTTCCTCGATTGCCGCATCAATGTCGCCGGTAAGCTCCTGGGCGAGTTCCTCGACGGCAGCAGCCGTGTCGTCGGTTTCCACCTCCAGGGAAGGCGTTTCGACCATTTCGACGGAAACCTCCTGCATGGCCTCGGCTGCAGCTTCCCCGGCCGCAGGCCTGATTTCATCCAGGGTTTCGCCGGCCATGGCGGCAGCGCCCGTCACGGCCGTCGCTCCTGCGGCAGCCTGCGGGATGATTTCACGGCGCGGCGGCTGTTGTGCTGCCACTTGCTGGATCGTATCGGCCACGGGTTCGATCAGGCGTGGTTCGCGCGGCGTCGTAACCGGGGTTTCCTGGCCGGGCGTCTTTGCCAATGCATTCTGAGACTGAGCGGTCTGGGCCTGAGCGGGAGCGTTTCTTGCAATGTTGGTTTCGACCACGACATCGCCGGGGCCGCCGATCATCAGCAGATGCTCAACATTGTCCCGGCGCACCAGAACCAGCCGGCGGGTATCGTCCACCACGGCAGCCTCGACCACGCCCAGACGCGGCTGCCGGCTGCGGGCGACGCGCGCGCCGGGGCTGCCGAATATCCTGCGGAACAGCCAGAGGATGACAAGCAGGGCGAGCAGCAGGGCCACAAACATGATGCCGAGCTGTACATTTGCGGACAATTCCGTTCCGAGCGTATCGTTGATCCAGTTCAAGGTGCTGTTCTCCCTCGCAAGAGCCGCTTTTGCAACTCATGACGGCCGGATAGGCCGCCATACCCCATTTCCCATGCAGTCATCGCCGCATTGCCATTCGGTTTTACACCGAAAAATGGCCATTTGCAGCAAGCCTGGCAAAAATACAATTACGTAAGGTTAACTCTGGCCCGCTGATGAAACGTAAAACCAGCGGCCAAACCTGCGTCCCGATACAGTGCCCACATGCCGCGGCGTTGCCCGGCGGCCTCCGGGCGGCTGGCGAATATGGTGCTGCATGCCTTCCCAGGCCGAAAAATATGTGATTCAACAGGGTAGGCCAGATTCGCCCGCATTCGGGCGGCAAGTCGGGATTGCCATCGCCGGCAATTGCCATTTTGGAGCGCACGGGGATTTCATGAGTGATCAGGGGACGCAGGATCACCTGAAGGAAGCGGCGGAGGAGGCTGCCGGAAAAATCGCGGAAGACACGGCAAATGCCGTCGGAAGAGAGGTTTCCGGCGGCAATCTGTCCAACGCGACCGGCCAGGGGGCAGCCAGAAACATGGAGCCGATCATCGACAGGGTCGGCAAGCAGCGCAACATCGCATTGCTGTTTCTGCTCGGCGTCGTCTTCGTCATCGCCGCGGCGCTTGCGGCCTGGTATCTGCGCGATTACATCGGCGAGCCTGTCATGCTGGCAATTGCCGGAGCGCTTGCAGGCATCGGCATCTTCTTCCTGTTTCTGCTGACGATGGGCTTTATCCATCTTTCCGCCAACCGCAGGCGCGACGAATTTACCCGCAATCTGGTTAATGGCATGGAGTCGGGCATTCTGGTCAGCGACCATGAGGGGAGAATCATCTTCGCAAACCGCGCCTATGGCGAACTGACCGGCGCCACGGACAGTCTGGAAGTTGCCGGCGTGGAAACGGTGTTCGCCGGAAACGTACTGGCGACCGAGGCGATCTACCGGCTGGCACGACAGGCGCGTGAGGGGGCGACGGTTTCCGAGGAAATACGCCTGCCCAACGGGCTGCGCTCTGAATCGGAGGGCGCGCGCTGGTTCCGTCTGCGGGTACGCAAGATGGCCCATGAAGAACATGCCCAGGGTCTGATGGTCTGGCAGTTGTCGGACATCACCGAGGACAGGCGGGCGCAGGAGCGTGCCTTTCAGGAGTTGCAGCACGCCATCAACTATCTCGATCATGCGCCGGCCGGCTTCTTTTCGAGCAATTCCAGCGGTGAGGTGGTCTATCTCAACGCGACGCTGGCCGACTGGCTTGGCGTCGATCTCGCGCTGTTCCGCCAGGGCAGTCTGAAGCTGAAGGATTTCGTCTCGGAGCACGGGCTGGAACTGCTGGCTGCCGCGCAGAGCGAAAGCGGCAAGGAAGAGCGCGCCATTTCCGTCATCGATGCCGACATCACAATCGACGATTCCCGGCGCATGCCGGTGCGCTTCTATCACCGGGTTTCGGCCGGCGATGACGGCGCTCCCGGCACCGCACGCACGCTGGTGATCAACCGGCTGGCGCCGGAGGAAAGCGATGGCGGGCTTGCCGAAGCCGAGGTGCGCTTTACCCGCTTCTTCAACAACACGCCGATTGCCATTGCCGCGATTTCCAACAACGGCAAGACGGTGAGGACCAATTCGCCCTTCATGCGCATGTTCAAGGAGCAGCTTGGCGGGGCGAGCCATGGCGAAGGAGTGGAACTGACCTCGCTCGTGCAGCAGGGCGACCGGGCAGCGCTTCACGACGCGATCGACGAAACGCTGAAGGGCGGCACGCGTACCAAGATGGTCGATGCGGTCATGGACGGGTCCTCGGACCGTTTTTTGCGGCTGTTTCTCAGTCCGGTGCAGGACGGGCCGCCTGAGGATGAAAGCGGCGAGCAGGTTATCGTCTATGCGCTCGAGACCACCGAGCACCGCAAGCTGGAGGAGCAGTTCGCCCAGAGCCAGAAGATGCAGGCCGTGGGCCAGCTTGCCGGGGGGATCGCGCACGATTTCAACAACGTGCTGACGGCGATCATCGGCTTTTCCGATCTGCTGCTTGCCAATCATCGTCCGTCCGATCCGTCCTTCCAGGACATCATGAACATCAAGCAGAACGCCAACCGGGCAGCCAGCCTGGTGCGCCAGTTGCTGGCCTTCTCGCGCCGCCAGACGCTGCGCCCGCAGGTACTGCAGATGGGCGAGGTCCTGTCGGACCTGCGCATGCTGCTGGAGCGTCTTGTGGGTGACCGGGTGACGCTGGAACTGGTGCACGGGCGTGACCTGTGGCCTGTGCGGGCCGACCTTTCCCAGCTCGAACAGGTGGTGGTCAATCTGTGCGTCAACGGGCGTGATGCGATGCTGCCGGATGGCGGAACGATGGAAATCCGCACCGAAAACATTACCGGAGCGGAAATCGCCAAACGCTTTAGTCATCACCGCGAGATGCCGCATGAGGACTTCGTCGTGCTCGAGGTCAAGGACGAGGGTACGGGCATGAGCGAGGAGGTGATGGAGAAGATCTTCGAACCCTTCTTCTCCACCAAGGAGGTCGGCAAGGGAACCGGGCTCGGACTTTCCACCGTCTATGGCATCATCAAGCAGACCGGCGGCTTCATTTATCCCGAGTCGGCGCCCGGCGAGGGCACGACCTTCCGGGTCTTCCTGCCGCGCCACATGGCGAAGGAAGAGGATCTGGTGCCGGCGGAAAAGACAGCCAAGGAAGCCGCCAAGGACCTCACCGGCAGCGCGACGATCCTGCTGGTTGAGGACGAGGATGCGGTGCGCGCCTTCGGCTCACGGGCACTCGCCTCGCGTGGTTACACCGTGCATGAGGCGACCAGCGGTGTCGAGGCGCTGGAGGTGCTGGAGGAGTATGGCAGCGAGATCGACCTGATCGTTTCCGACGTGGTGATGCCGGAAATGGACGGTCCGACGCTGTTCGGCGAAGTGCAGAAATCCCATCCGGGGCTCAAGTTCATCTTCGTCTCGGGCTATGCGGAGGATGCTTTCGCCAAGAATCTGCCGGAAGAGGACCGCGACAAGTTCGGCTTCCTGCCGAAACCGTTCTCGCTCAAGCAGCTCGTTTCGACGGTCAAGGAGATGCTGGAAGAATGACGGATTTGAGGTCAGGCGGTCAGCCTGGCCTTGAGTCCTTCCAGCATGTTGAGGCAGCGGCCTAGTTCGGCAATCTCGATATATTCATCCGGCTTGTGGGCCTGTTCGATGGAGCCGGGGCCGCAGACCACGGTGGACGTGCCCATTTCCTGGTAGAGACCGGCCTCGGTGCCGAAGGAGACGACATCGGTTTGCGCGCTGCCGGTCAGCGCCGCGCAGATGTCGCGGGCTTCCGATTCGCTTGCCGGCTCGAGGCCCGTGACTTCGCCGATCACCTCGGTTTCGATGGCTGCCTCGGGCGCTCGCTGGCGCATCTGCGGCAGCAATTCCTCCTCCACATAGCGGTTGATTTCCGCCTTCACGTGATTGGCATCCTCCGTCTGGACCGGGCGCATCTCCCACTCGACGGCGCAGTCGCCGGCAATCGTGTTGCGCGAGACGCCGCCCTCGATCCGGCCGATCTGCAGCGTGGTATAGGGCGGCTCGAAGCGCTGGCCGGCGGGTGTCGAGTTTTTCAACTGTTCGCGGATATCCATCAGCCGGGTGATATAGCGGGCGGCGTATTCGATGGCGTTGACGCCCTGATGGGTGAGCGATCCGTGGGCGGCAAGCCCGGTAAAGCGCGTGGTGTATTCGTAACAGCCCTTGTGGCCCTCGATGATGCGCATGGAGGTTGGTTCGCCGACGATGCAGACGGCAGGCCGGATGCCTTCTGCCGCCATGTCGCGCACCAGTTGCCGGCCACCCAGGCAGCCGGTCTCCTCGTCATAGGTCAGCGCGATATGTACCGGCCGGGCGAGAGGCAATGTGGCGAAATCCGACGCCATGGCGATTGCCGCAGCGATGAAGCCCTTCATGTCGCAGGTGCCGCGCCCGTAGAGCCGGCCGTCGCGCCGGTCCATGGCGAAGGGGTCGCTGGTCCAGCTCTGGCCGGTTACGGGCACCACGTCGCTGTGGCCTGAAAGCATGATGCCGCCCTTGCCTGAAGCTGCGTCTTTCTGCGGGCCGATGGTTGCAAGGCAGTTGGCGCGGGTTCCGTCCTCGCAATGCCATACCCGGACATCGGCGCCGGCAGCTTCAAGCCAGCCGGCGGCCTCGTTGATCAGTTCGAGATTGCTTTCAAAGGAGACGGTCGGAAAGGCGATCAGGCGGTCGAGCAGGCCGATCGCATCTTCAAGCCGGGGATGATCGGCGGAAAGCGCCAAGGACTACTCCTTCACATAGAGCTTGCGGGGCCGGTCGCAGAGGCATTCGGCAGGTCCGCTTTCGGTAATGCGGATCGGTTCGGTTATCTCCAGCCCCCAATCCTCCATCCAGATCGCCGGCATGAAGTGGAAGGTCATGTTCGCTTCAAGCACCGTCTCGTCGCTCTTGCGGATGGAAGCGGTGCGCTCGCCCCAGTCGGGCGGGTAGGACAGGCCGATCGGATAGCCGCAGCGACCGTCACGCTCGATACCGGCCTTTTCGAGTGCGGCGTAAAAGGCGCGGGCGATATCGCCCGTCGTGTTGCCGGCGCGGGCAGCCTCCAGCCCTGCAGCGATGCCTTCCTGGGCAACCTTCTCGGCTTCGAGGATTTCGGGGAACGGCTTGCCGAGAAACACCGTGCGGCAGAACGGGGCATGATAGCGGCGGTAGCAGCCTGAAAGCTCGAAGAAGGTTGCTTCACCCTTTTTGAACGGCCTGCCGTCCCAGGTGATGTGGGCAGCTGATGCATCGGGCCCCGATGGAAGCAGCGGTACGATGGAAGCATAATCGCCCCAGTGACCATCGGCGCCGGTGATCGCATCACGGTAGATTTCGGCGACCAGTTCGTTCTTGTTGAGCCCCGGTTCGACGCGCTCCATGACACCGTCGATCATCTTTTCGGAGATTTTCGCCGCGCGGCGGATATAGACGAGTTCCTCGTCCGACTTGACCAGCCGCTGCCAGTTGACCAGCGCGGTCGCATCCTGAAACCTGGCTTCCGGCAATCCGGCCTTCAGGGTTTCCCAGGCCTTCGCGGAAAAATAGTAGTTTTCCATCTCGACGCCGATGGTGCCCCGCCCATGACCCATGTCGGCGATCAGGCGGGCGAGGTGTTCCATCGGGTGCATTTTCGTATTTTGCACATAGTCGTCGGGATAGGGGCGGATGAAGTCATGCGCCATCCAAACGGTACGTTTTGCTCCCTGGCCGTCCATGAACCGGCCCCACCAGACGGGGGCCTGATCCTTTGTAATGAGGACGCCCTGATGGACGTAGAACGACCAGCCGTCATAGCCTGTGAGCCAGGCCATGTTGGCCGGATCCTCGCAGAACAGGCAGTCCATACCGCGTCTTTCCATCTCGCCGCGCACCAGCGCAAGGCGGCGGTCGTATTCGGATTTCGAAAAGGGCAGATTGATCGCGGGCATGAGGCATTCCATTATTCTGAAACCAAACGGCCAGCATAACGCATGACCGGGTACTGTCACCGGGCAATCGCGACATGATCTGCCATCAGTGCTCCTGCCATTCATACCAGCGATAGGCAGCCGCCAGATAGGTTTTCCTGAATGCGGGGAAGGGGAAGCGGCCCGGAACCCGGCGCATGATGGCAGGAATGGCTTCCGGCGCCAGATCACCTGCGATCATTCTTCCCGCCAGCCTGCCGCAGTGGCTCCCCATGGCAACGCCGCTGCCATGATAGGCGAGCGAGGCCCAGGCATTGGGCATTCCGGGTATCGGGCCGGTATAGCTGACAAGATTGCGGTTGAGGCAGACGAGCCCGGCCCAGAAAAAAGGTGTCTCCACCTGCCGCCAGGCAGGGAAGAAACGGTCGAAATCGGCGCGGATACGCCGGTGCATGGCGGCCATGGTTGCATCGTCCGCAGAGGTTCCGCCCCGCATGCCGAACAGCATGCGCGGACCGCTCTCGCCGTTTGCCGGCGGCATCAGCCGGAAATAATGCAGCAGGTTGCGGGTGTCGTGGCTCATCTGGTTCGAGGTCCAGCCCTGCGCGGCAAGCTCACCGGCTGTAAGGGGGCGGGAAAGCAGAATGTTTGAGAGAACCGGCAGCAGTCGGCCTGAAAGCCAGCGCGGCAGGTCTTCCGACGAATAGCCGTTGGTGGCGATGACAAGGCTTTCGGCAGAAACCGTTCCACCGGGTGTTGAAACCCGCCAGCGCCCGCCGTCGCGGTTGACGGCAATTGCCGGCGTATCCCCGAAACCTGCAATGCCGGCGCCGTTGGCTGCGCGAACCAGGCCGGCGAGGTATTTCATCGGGTTGAGCGCAAAGCCAAGCGGCATGTTCAACGCGCCGTGAAATTCCGGACTGGCGAGGCCTTCGCCGGCAAGGGCAGACTTTTCGATCAGCCTGCAACCGATGCCGAAGAGAGTCTCCATCTGTTCCTTTTCGGCCTCAAGCCCTGCGATTTCGCTTTCGCGATGGGCAAGCTGGGTTTCGCCTTGCGAATGAGGGTCGGCATCGATGCCGTAACGCGTCAGGTTTTCACGAACCGATTCAATGGAAGCGCATTGCTCCTTGAAATAACGAACAGTTTCGGCTTCGCCAAAACGGGCGAGTTGTTTGTCAACCGGTAGTTTGGAGCCGCCGATACAGCAGAAGCCGCCATTGCGTCCGGAAGCACCCCAGCCGGGCTGCCGGGCTTCCAGAATGACGATTGACTGTGGATCGTGTCCCAGTTCTGCCAGTTCCAGCGCACAGTTGAGCCCGGTGTATCCGCCACCGATGATGAGGGTATCGGCAGTGCGGTCTGCCTTCAGTTCCGGCCAGCGCAACGGGCTGGCGGTGGTCTGCCAGTAGGAATTGACTTCGGGTCTATAGGCGGCTGGTTCGTAGAGGTGGCGCATTGCGGGTTACGACAGGACTTTTCAAGTGGGCGCGGTTTCAGCATAAGCAGAGCTACAGAGTATTGCCCGGACAGAAAAGATGCCAGCATCCTTTACCAGCCATATCGAACACCTTCCTTCCACGGTTCCCTTTGTCGGGCCGGAAACAGCCGAACGCAACCGCGGTGCGCCGTTTCTCGCCAGGATCGGCGCCAATGAGAGCGTTTTCGGCCCGTCGCCGAAGGCGGTGCGTGCCATGCAGGCGGCAGCCGCGGATGCCTGGAAATACGGCGATCCGGAGAACCACGAATTGCGCAATGCCCTTGCCGGCAGACTGGGCGTGCGTTCGGAAAACATCATGGTGGGCGAGGGGATCGACGGGCTGCTGGGCGTTGCCGTGCGGCTTTACGTCGAGCCAGGCGTGAAGGTCGTCACCTCCGAGGGGGCATATCCCACCTTCAATTTTCATGTGGCAGGCTTTGGCGGCGAACTGGTCAAGGTGCCGTTCAGGGAGGACCGGGAGGATGCCATGGGCCTCGTGTCGGCGGCGCGGGAACAGGGCGCGAAAATCGTCTATCTTTCCAACCCCGACAACCCGATGGGCACCTGGTGGGAGGGCGCGCAGATCGAAGCGATGATTGCCGCCATGCCAAAGGATGCAACGCTGTTTCTCGACGAAGCCTATATGGAATTCGCGCCTGAGGGCACTGCTCCGCCGTGCGACGTCTCCAATCCCGGCGTCATTCGCTTCCGTACCTTCTCGAAGGCGCATGGCATGGCGGGCGCGCGGATCGGCTATGCAATCGGTGAGGAAGCCACCATTGCCGCCTTCAACAAGGTGCGCAACCATTTCGGTGTCAGCCGTATTGCGCAGGCGGGCGCACTGGCGGCGATCGATGATACGGAGTGGCTTGCAAGCGTGCAGGGCCGTGTGGCGGAAGGGCGCGAGCGCATCTACCAGATAGCGCGGCAAAACGGCCTTGCAGCCATTTCCTCGGCAACCAATTTCGTTGCGGTGGATTGCGGACGCGATGCTGCTTTCGCAAAAGCCGTTCTCGACGGGCTGGTTGCTCGCGGAATTTTCGTTCGCATGCCGTTTGCCGCTCCCGGCAACCGCTGCATCCGGGTGGGGGTCGGTCTGCCGCAGGACCTCGACGTGTTCGCCGAAATACTGCCGCAGGTGCTGGAAGACGTGCAGGCCGCGAGCCAAGCGTGACGGGTTGTACATCGCTCGTCAGCCCACTAACGCAATACTGGAAGATCGGGAATGGCGGTGCAAAACAAGACGTGTGAAGAGTGGTTTTTACAGAGCAGAGCCGATATTACAGGTTGAAATTGTTCAATATTACTGCGATGCTTTCAACGAACTTTTGATAATTCAAACGCCTGAAAGAGGAGGGAGAATGAGAAAATTTGATCTTGTACTGGTATTTTCAGCAGCTTTTTTTGCGCTGACAGCAGTATCGGCAAGCGCGTCTTGTTCAAAACTTCGCCAAGACTACAACAAGAAGAAATTTAACTGGTCTGCATATGCTGTAGCCCCTCAGGGGCATTGTGGATACGGGATCGGATACGGAAGCGAGAATGCTGCCAAGGCGGCTGCCAAGGCGGCGTGCCAGGGTGTTGCGGTCCTTCCTTGCCGAATCGTGGACTCCGGAAATGCCGGGCGACGCAAGAAATAGCCATTCACTATAGAACTGCCGGAACATGGTGAAGGTTGCTGCCGGTTGCTTTCCGGTAGACTGCTGACAAAAAACCCGGATTGCACTGGGCAATCCGGGTACCATCGCCGGTGTGACCGCAACAGCGCCAGCCCGAGGGCCGGCGCTGCCAGAGAGGGTTACACCGAATAGTACATGTCGAATTCGACCGGGTGCGGCGTCATTTCGTAACGCTCGACCTCTTCCATCTTCAGCTCGATATAGGCATCGATCTGGTCCTTGTCGAAGACGCCGCCCTCGAGCAGGAACTTGTGGTCCTTTGCGAGGCTTTCCAGCGCTTCGCGCAGGCTGCCGCAAACGGTCGGGATCTTCTTGAGTTCCTTCGGCGGCAGGTCGTAGAGGTCCTTGTCCATGGCAGAGCCGGGATGGATCTTGTTTTTGATGCCGTCGAGACCCGCCATCAGCATGGCGGCAAAGCCCAGATACGGGTTCTGCGTCGGGTCGGGGAAGCGGATTTCCACGCGCTTCGACTTCGGCGAGGAGCCGAAGGGAATGCGGCAGGAAGCCGAACGGTTGCGTGCCGAGTAGGCGAGCAGGACCGGCGCCTCATAGCCCGGGACCAGACGCTTGTAGGAGTTGGTCGACGGGTTGGTGAAGGCGTTGATCGCCTTGGCGTGCTTGATGACGCCGCCGATGTAGTAGAGGCAGCTTTCCGACAGACCGGCATATTCGTTGCCGGCAAAGGTCGGCTTGCCGTCCTTCCAGATCGACATGTGAACGTGCATGCCGGTGCCGTTGTCGCCATAGACCGGCTTCGGCATGAAGGTGGCCGTCTTGCCATAGGCATGGGCGACCTGGTGCACGGCGTATTTGTAGATCTGCATCTTGTCGGCGTTGCGGGTCATCGAATCGAACATGATGCCGAGTTCGTGCTGGGCGGAAGCCACCTCGTGGTGGTGCTTCTCGACCTTGACGCCCATTTCGGTGAGCACGGAAAGCATTTCCGAGCGGTAGTCCTGGCCGGAATCGACCGGCGGAACCGGGAAATAGCCGCCCTTGGTGCGGGGGCGGTGGCCCATGTTGCCGCCTTCATACTCGGTGCTGGTGTTGGAGGGCAGTTCGCTGCAATCAAGCTGGAACCCGGTGTTGTAGGGATCGGAGGAAAAGCGGACATCGTCGAAGACGAAGAATTCGGCTTCCGGGCCGACGAAAATCTCGTCGCCAATGCCGGAGGCCTTCAGATAGGCTTCGGCCTTCCTTGCCGTTCCGCGCGGGTCGCGGCCATAGGGCTCGCCGGAGATCGGGTCGAGCACGTCGCAGAAGATCGCGAGCGTCGACTGGGCGAAGAACGGATCGACATGAACCGTGTCGAGGTCCGGCATCAGCGTCATGTCGGATTCGTTGATCGCCTTCCAGCCGGCGATGGAGGAACCGTCGAACATGATGCCGTCGGCGAACATGTCCTCGTCGACGACGCCGACGTCCATGGTGACGTGCTGCATCTTGCCGCGCGGGTCGGTGAAGCGCACGTCAAGGAACTTGATGTCGTCGTCCTTGATGCGTTTTAGAATGTCAGCTGCTGTGGTCATGATACCCTCTCTGTAGTAGCGCTGGTTTTGGTTATTGTTTCGGTGCGAACGGCTGTCCGCCACCGGATGCCGTTGTTCAGATGGCGTCCTCGCCGGTCTCGCCGGTGCGGATGCGGATTACCTGTTCGACTGGGGAGACGAAGATCTTGCCATCGCCGATGCGGCCGGTCTGGGCGGCGTTGCGGATCGCCTCGACTGCGGGCTCCACCTGGCTGTCGCCGACCACCACCTCGATCTTCACCTTGGGCAGGAAGTCGACGACATATTCGGCGCCGCGATAGAGTTCGGTGTGACCCTTCTGGCGGCCGAAACCCTTTGCCTCGGTTACGGTAATGCCTTGCAGACCGGCCTCCTGCAGGGCTTCCTTCACCTCATCAAGCTTGAACGGCTTGATGATCGCCTCGATTTTTTTCATGTGCCTCTCCAGTTATCGGAATTTCCGGCCGGAAACTCCGTCGCCGCTTGGGCGTTGTCTCCTTGGACTGCGGAAAATGGCGCTAGGCCGGCGCACCGGCGAGGCTCATTGCCACGGTCGGAAAGGATTAAGCATGTTTTGTGCCAGTTCATGCCGAAGATCGTGCCGACTGCGCCGGTACGGGGTGCAGGTGTCGCGCGTTCATCACGGCAGATTTAAAAAGTCGTTGTTTTTCATGTTCTTAGACTGGCGGCGAAGGCACCGCGCCGCATGCACAGGCGTTTGGCGCGCGGCTTTTCTTCCGCCAAAAGGGAGGAGCATTTCGCCAGTATTCGGATTTGCCGCAAAATGCGGCAGGAAATGCCCATTTGCGCGCCATTGGGTTGCCCGAAAAATTTGCATGACGCCTAAATATTATGCAGTTGTGGCGCCGCCTTGCGGGAAGCCGGTTCTTTCGGGGGGGGGCAGACTGCAGAACCTGCAGGGTTCGGAGCCGGCAGTGTCCGGAGCCGGCGGGGGCGGGCTGCCGCTATGCGGCGGGAGGCGGCAGTCGGCAAACCTGACGCAGCAGCTGACAAGAAACCACGTGGGGGCGCCGGCTGGTTAACCCTGCGCGTCAAGGTTAATGCGATGCATTTGATGCGAATGCGGTTTCAATTTGCTAGAAAGGCGTCGGACAAGGGAAGGTGGCCTTTAACCCACATGAGCCGGCGCAGCCGGTTTGGAAGGCCCCCATGCGTTTGATTGCCATTCTCGCCGTTTTGCTGTGCGTCGCGGTTCTTGCCGGCGCCTTTCCGCCGGAGCTTGCCGTTCTGGGCATTCCCTACACCGTTGTCGTCGCCATGGTGGCGGCATCGGCGTTCGTCTACATCCTGTCTCGGGACTGAGCCCGAAAGCGACCGTTCACCGCCAGACCGGGTCGGGACAGGCCGGATCCGGAGCACCGGGGCTCATATCGCCGTCCGGTCCCGGCCGTGTGCCCGGCAAAGCCTCAATACTTGCGCACGAGGCCTGCGAGTTTGCCCTGGATGCGGACACGGTCTGCCGGTAGGATGCGGGTCTCGTAGGCCGGGTTGGCCGCTTCGAGCGCGATCTTGCCGTCCTGGCGGCGGAAGCGCTTGAGGGTTGCCTCCTCCTCATCCACGAGCGCGACGACGATGTCGCCGGCATTGGCAGAGGGGGTTTCCTGGATGATGACGGTGTCGCCATCGAGAATGCCGGCTTCGATCATCGAATCGCCCTGGACTTCCAGCGCGAAATGTCGGCCCATGCCGATCATCGAGGGCGGCACGGCGAGACGACGGGTAACTTCCTGAATGGCGGCAATGGGAACGCCTGCGGCGATGCGGCCCATGACAGGGACCTCGAAACCGGCTGCGGATTCCTCTTCAAGGCCGCCGCCGGCAGCAGCGCTTTCGCCCGAGGACCGGAAGCGCGCGGCGATCCCGCCGCGGCGCTCGCCGAAGGCGACCTCCGTGACGTTGTTGCGGCCGGAAGCAGGATGCGCATTTGTTTCAGACAGCCCGCCCTCGATGACGCCGAAGCCTTTTGCAGGGCCGGCAGCAACGCCGGAAGCAGCACTTCTGGCAGTATCGTATCCATCGGGAAGCTTGATGACTTCCAGCGCGCGGGCCCGGTTTGGCAGGCGGCGGATGAAACCGCGTTCCTCGAGCGCGGTGATCAGCCGGTGAATGCCCGATTTCGACTTCAGCGACAGCGCGTCCTTCATCTCGTCGAAGGAGGGGGGAATGCCTTCTTCCTGCAGACGGGCATGGATCAGCATCAGCAGTTCGTGCTGTTTGCGGGTGAGCATCGCGATTCTCCCGGTTGGCGAAATTTCCGGGATACATAACATGTTCCTTACATGTTCTGCAAGTGTTCATATATTTATTGCCGATTTCGTGTGGATTCGACCGTGGATGTTAAGCCGGCGGGAAGGCTTCGGGCGGTTTTGTGGCGGGGTGACTTTCATCCTTCAGGGCGCGGGGACCGGGAATCGAGTTCCGAGAGTGTTCGGCTCCAGATTTCGGGTTCGCACCCCACGAAGAGGCAGGAGCGGCTCCGCGTTTCAGTGCGAGAGAAGAACAGGTGCGAGGAAGGTCGGGTGCGCCAGCACCGTGCATGGGGAAGGGGCTGTCCGCGGCCTGCGCCGCCGCTTCTTTCATTCCATTTCAAAGCTGTCTGTAGGGTATACATGCGGTAGCTATCGGATATATCCCCTTGAAACATGTAAGTGAATATGCTATATAATTTGGCATGAAACGCTCAATCACCATTGCCGAATTCAACACCCGTTTTCCTGACGATGATGTGTGTCTGGAACACTTGATGCGCACCCGTTACGGTGACCGTCACGAATGCCCCTCTTGCGGGAAATCAGCCCACTATTACCGTGTGAAGTCGCGCCGCTCTTACGAGTGCGAATACTGTGGCAAACAAGTCTATCCAACTGCAGGAACACCCTTTGAAGCAACCAGAACCCCGCTGAAAAGCTGGTTTTTTGTCATGTTCCTGTTCACCACTTCACGCAATGGCGTGTCAGCCAAGGAGGTGGAACGCACCATCGGCGTGACGTATAAAACCGCGTGGCGCATGTGCAATCTGATCCGTCAGTACATGGGGTATCTGGACGGTGACTCCCCTCTTGGCGGCCCCGGTCGCGGTATTGTCGAGGCTGACAAGGCTTTTATTGGCGGCAAGGACAAGCAGGGCCATGATGACAAGGCAATCGTTCTTGGCATGGTTGAGCGCGGCTATGATGTGGTTACTCGCGTCATTCCTTCACGCCGTGCTAACGCCGTAATGCCTGCGGTCTATCAAACGGTGCGGCCCAATACCCGACTCGCAACTGACGAAGCCTTGGCTTTTCGGGAGGCGGGCGAAACCTACCGTCACGCAACGGTCAACCATGCGAAAAAGGTATGGGTGGCCGGTCCCGGAAACGAAGTCCACACAAACAACATCGAAGCCTTCTGGGGCAATGTTAAGAGGTCGATTTCGGGGACATACGTTTGGGTTTCGAAGAAGTACCTGCAGACGTACCTTTGGGAGTTTGAGTTCCGCTATAATTGGCGGAAGTCCCCTTACGCGATGTTTGAGACGATGATTGGCGGATTTCAGAAAGCGGTTTAGTCGCCATCGCGTGCAGTAGCTGTTCAAACTTCTTATTTGAATTCATTTCTTTGCCCCCCCGCGACCGACATTTTGTTTGCGTTGCCTGGGCTTTGCATCTTCCTTAAGGGCAGCCTCCGTGCGCTCCCAAGCAATGCTTGCGCGATGTAAAAGCTCTTTAGATTCCTTCACGTTTTGTTCAATCTCTTCATGTTCTTTTCGCATAATTTTATGTAGAGTTTTCATCTCAAATAATGCTGGAATATGAAAAAGTAAATATAAACCCAAGGCAATTGGCAGAACATAATTTGAAAATATGAAGAAATAATACATATTGTTGCCAAAAAATGGCTGATTACTCCAAACATTGTAAAATGGCCAAACGACATTGCTGAACACCAGCCCCACGAGTATCAGTGGGACGCAGATTAGTAGCATCCATACAAAAAACTTTGCCGCTCGCTTCCCAGCATATTTCTCTATGCTGCGGACAAGCCCCTCTGTGACGTCAAGCATGATTTCAACCACCATCCAAATCGCGAATGACAGCCGATCTATAGCATATCTTTCTTTACATGTCTGCAAGGGATATATCCGGTAGCTATCGCATGGAACGTGACAGGAACAAAATTCGATAATTGTTTTATTTCAGCTGGTTGCGGCCATTGACAAAACGAGAACAAAACTGGTACATTTAACCGAGGCCTGAATTCCTCACCATTCCGGTGTTCCGGCTGCGGTCTTTTGGACCGGTTGCCGGATTACAGCCCGCAGGGTTCTGCCTTGCGGGAACGGGTCCGGCTTGTCCGGTGCTGGCCAGTACTGGCGAGTACTGGAGGGTGCCGCCGGAAAAAGGGATGGCGGGGAGGGATGGAAAGGCCACTTGAAAAGTCTATGCGGCAACCGGGAAGGATGATAACCCCATGGCACAGAATTCATTGCGTCTGGTAGAGGACAACACGGTGGACAAGTCGAAAGCGCTGGATGCGGCGCTCAGCCAGATCGAGCGGGCCTTCGGCAAGGGCTCGATCATGAAGCTCGGCAAGAACGAGCAGGTGGTGGAGATCGAAACCGTGTCGACCGGCTCGCTGGGGCTCGACATCGCGCTTGGTGTCGGCGGATTGCCCAAGGGGCGCATCGTCGAGATTTACGGGCCTGAATCCTCCGGCAAGACGACAATGACGCTGCATGTGATTGCCGAGGCGCAGAAGAAGGGCGGTATCTGCGCCTTCATCGATGCCGAACATGCGCTCGATCCCGTCTATGCCCGCAAGCTGGGCGTCAACCTGGAAGACCTGCTGATCTCGCAGCCCGATACCGGGGAACAGGCGCTGGAAATCGCCGACACGCTGGTACGCTCGGGCGCCGTCGACGTGCTGGTGATCGATTCGGTGGCGGCGCTGACGCCACGGGCCGAAATCGAGGGAGAGATGGGCGATTCGCTGCCCGGCCTGCAGGCAAGGCTGATGAGCCAGGCATTGAGGAAACTCACCGCCTCGATCTCGCGTTCGAACACCATGGTGATCTTCATCAACCAGATCCGCATGAAGATCGGCGTCATGTTCGGCTCACCGGAAACGACGACGGGCGGCAATGCGCTGAAATTCTATTCCTCCGTTCGCCTCGACATCCGCCGTATCGGCGCG
>JAMLIH010000120.1 GCA_023954255.1 Phyllobacteriaceae bacterium
GCGCGCGATTTCGGCGGAATGATCCGGTTTCGGGCGCGGCGGGAGCCTCGGTGCGGGATGATCCATCCCGGCAATCCGGGCCGCCTCGTCGAACAAGGCACCGTCGCAGAGCCCGGTCGCCTGCGCGATCAGGTCGACGGGGCCCGCGCGCTCGCCGGTGGCGTAGTCGAAGCCCCAGCCGGCATAGGGCCCGTCGAGATGGATCGTGCACGAGCCCTCCTTGCGCGGCGGGCGCCCGGTGAGAACGGCGGTGCGAAATTAGTCCACGTTAGCGGCGGCATGGTGCTGCTGCGGGCGGCGTAAAAGTCGTCCACCTATTGCCTTTCTGCGTCAGCAGGGAGGGCGTGAGGATTTACAGCGTGGACCTATATCTGAGAGTTCGCCAGGCTTGCGCGGAAGGCATGAGCCAGCGGGAAGCAGCGCGGATGTTCAACATCTCGCGTGACACGGTTGCGAAGATGATGACCTTTTCGGTCCCGCCGGGCTACCGGCGGACGGCCGAGGTGCGGCGACCGAAGCTCGATCCGTTCATTCCGATCATCGAGGGCTGGCTGGAGGCGGACCGGACCATGCCGCGCAAGCAGCGGCATACGGCCAAGCGGGTGTTTGACCGGCTGCGCGAGGAATGCGGCTTCACCGGCGGCTATACGATCATCAAGGACTACATTCGGGAGCGGGAACGCCGTGGGCAGGAAGTGTTCGTGCCGCTGTCGCATCCGCCTGGCCATGCGCAAGCCGACTTCGGCGAGGCTCTGGTCCGGATTGGCGGTGTTGAGCAGAAGGCCCACTTCTTCGTGCTGGACCTGCCGCACAGCGACGCGTGCTATGTGCGGGCCTACCCTGCGGCGGTGGCCGAGGCCTGGGTGGACGGCCACATCCACGCCTTTGCCTTCTTCGGGGCGGTTCCGCAGTCTGTGCTCTACGACAACGACCGCTGCCTGGTGGCGAAGATCCTGCCGGACGGGACGCGCAAGCGAGCCACCCTGTTCAGCGGTTTCCTGTCGCATTACCTGATCCGGGATCGCTATGGCCGCCCGGGCAAGGGCAACGACAAAGGCAATGTCGAGGGCCTGGTGGGTTATTGCCGCCGCAACTTCATGGTGCCGATGCCTGAGTTCGCCACTTGGGACGCGTTCAACCTGTGGCTGGAAGAGCAATGCCTCAAGCGTCAGCACACCGTCCTGCGCGGCGAGAGCGAGACAATCGGCGAGAGATTGCAGCGCGACCTCGCCGCGATGCGTCCGCTCCCGGGGGCGCCTTTCGATGCCTGCGATCAGGACAACGGCCGGGTCTCGTCGCAATCGCTCGTGCGTTACAAGACCAACGATTACTCGGTGCCGGTTGCTTACGGCCATCAGGATGTCTGGATCCGGGGCTATATCCATGAGGTGGTGATCGGCTGCCGGGGCGAGGTGATCGCCCGTCATCCCCGGTGCTGGGATCGCGACGAACTTGTCTTCGACCCGATCCATTACCTTCCGCTGATCGAGCAGAAGATCAATGCGCTGGATCAGGCGGCACCGCTGCAGGGCTGGGACCTGCCGGAAGAGTTCGCCACCTTGCGCCGGCTGATGGAGGCGCGGATGAACCGGCAGGGCCCGCGCGAATATGTCCAGGTTCTGCGGCTTCTGGAAACCTTCGATCTGGCCGATCTGCATGCGGCCGTGAGGCAGGCGCTGCAGATGGGGGCGATCGGCTTCGATGCGGTGAAGCATCTGCTGTTGTGCCGGGTCGAGCGCCGGCCACCTCGGCTGGATCTGGACTGCTATCCCTACCTGCCCAGGGCGACGGTCGAGAAGACCGAGGCCCGCTCCTACATGCGGTTGGGTAATCCTCCCCGTTTTAACGGGGCGCGACCGTAGAACTCACGCGGCCATTTTCAGCTTCATGGCGGGGGTAACCCCGCCGATGCCCATGTTGGGGCGTTCGTTGTTGTAGGTCCATAGCCATTCGGTGGCGATCTGCTGCACCTCCTCGAAGGTTTCAAAGATGTAGAGGTCGAGCCATTCGTGCCGACCCGTCCGGTTGTAGCGCTCGACATAAGCGTTCTGCTGCGGCTTTCCGGGCTGGATGTAGGTCAGGGCGATGCCCTGCTTCTCGGCCCAGATTGTCAGCGTGGCACTGACGTATTCCGGGCCGTTATCGACCCGGATCGCCAGCGGTTTGCCGCGCCATTCAATGATCTGGTTCAGGGCTCGGACGACCCGCTCGGCGGGCAGCGAAAAATCGACCTCGATACCCAGCCCCTCGCGGTTGAAGTCGTCCAGCACATTCAGCAGCCGGAACTGCCGCCCGTCGGCCAGCCGATCGGCCATGAAATCCATCGACCAGACCAGGTTCGGGGCTTCTGGAACTGCCAGTTCATCGGGCTTCTCCCGCTTCAGCCTGCGCCGCGGCTTGATCCGCAGGTTCAGCTCCAGCTCGCAGTAGATCCGGTGGACCCGCTTGTGGTTCCAGACATGTCCTTTGACGTTCCGCAGGTGCAGGAAACACAGGCCGAAACCCCAGGTCTTGTGGACATTCGTCAGCCCGACCAGCAGATCGGCAATCATCTCGTTCTCGTCGTCACGCTTCGGACTATAGCGAAAGCAGGTCTCGCTGACGCCGAACGCCCGGCAGGCCAGCGCGATGCTGACCCCCTTCGTCGCCACCGCCTTCTCGGCCAGCTCCCGGCGCTGAGCTGGCCGCGTCACTTTTTTCCCAGAGCCTCTCGAAGCAGATCGGCCTGCATGCTGAGATCGGCGAACATGCGCTTCAGTCGCCTGTTCTCATCCTCGAGGGCCTTCATCTGGCTCATCATGGATGCATCCATGCCGCCAAACTTCGCGCGCCATTTGATGGGATGGACGGCTCTCCCACCCCGGCCTCAAACTTGGGGCACCGGAGACACAGGAGGGAAGAATGACGATCAAGACCATTGGAATTGACCTTGCAAAGAACGTGTTCGAGCTTTGCGGCTTGGATGATGGCGGCGAGATACTGCTGCGCAGACGATTGCGGCGGGATTCGTTGCTCCGGGCCGTGGAGGAAATCTCGGCCTGCATCATTGGGATCGAGGCTTGCACGGGCGCCTTCTACTGGCAGCGCGAGTTCGAAGCGCTTGGCCACGAAATTCGCATCATCGCTCCGCAGCACGTCAAGCCTTTCGGTCGGCGGCAGAAGAATGACCGCAACGATGCGGAAGCGATTGCCATTGCCGTCAGCCAACCCCGCATGCGGTTCGTGCCGAAGAAGAGCATCGCTCAACAGGACATCCAGACACTGCATCGGGCGCGCCGGCGGATGGTCAATCACCGGACAGCGCTGGTCAGCCAGATGCGTGGAATTCTCTTGGACCGAGGGATCGCTTTCGGTCAGTCGATTACCCGTGCGCGCCGAATGATCCCAGAAATCGTCGCCGACACTTGCAACGATCTTACGGACCTTTGCCGTGAGATCCTGTCATTCTTGCTGGAACTGATGGCCCGGATCGATGAGCACGTTCAAGAGTTTGACAGGCGCATCGATCAGGTCTTCCGCGCGAGCGAGGCTTGTCAGCGGGTGGGGCGAATACGGGGCGTGGGACCCAAAACTGCGACCGCCGTCGTTGCCGCGATCGGGGACGGGCATGACTTTGACAACGGGCGCCACATGGCGGCTTGGCTGGGGCTCGTCCCGCGCCAGTACTCCAGTGGAGATCGAACGATCCTGATGGGGATCAGCAAACGCGGAGATCAGCATCTGCGAACGTTGCTGGTTCACGGGGCCCGCGCCGTTGTGCGAACCGCAGTCGGCAGAACCGACCGCTTCAGCTGTTGGGTTAACGAACTCAGGGAACGTCGCGGGACGAACCGCGCCATAGTCGCTGTTGCCAACAAGAACGCCCGGATCATCTGGGCTCTGCTGGCCAGAAACGAGGAATACCGCCCCGCAGTGTAATGCAGGGCGGTTCAAGGTGCAGGCGAAAGAGGAAATGAACCGACCGGACGGACCCGGTGCATGGGAACCCTGGCTTTTATAAAGGCCTGAGAGGCCGACCACTTGTTGAGGGCCATGCTTCGCGGATTACCCATTTGGGCGCGCCACCATCTATCCGGCGACGCCGAATAGATGTCAGCACCCGTCATGCTCGGAACCAGCCTCGAAACGCTTGCAAAGGGAGAGCCGTCCATAGATGTAAAACGTCGCGCTGCTGATCCCATGCTCGCGGCAAAGCTCGGAAACGGGCAGCCCGCCCTCCGCCTGGCGCAGCACGCCCATGATCTGGGCTTCGGTGAAACGGCTCTTCTTCATCGGAATCTCCTCGTCCATCCTGCCGAGAAAATTCTACTTCTGCATCCCCTTAACCATGGGGAGGATTACCGTTGCTGTCTGGCGGTGCGGAGGGCGTGGCATGAATGACGCCCCGGAAATCCTGCTCGCCCATCACCTCAAGGCGCTGAAGCTGCCCACCTTCCTGCGCGAGCATCAGAAACTGGCCAGGCAATGTGCGGCGGAAGATGTGGACCATGTCCGATACCTGGCACGGCTTGTCGAACTGGAACTGATCGACCGGGAGCGGCGGATGGTTGAGCGGCGCATCAAGGCCGCCAGGTTCCCGGCCGTCAAAAGCCTGGACAGCTTCGACTTCACGGCAATCCCGAAGCTGAACAAGATGCAGGTGCTGGAGCTTGCCCGGTGCGAATGGATCGAGCGGCGGGAGAACATTATTGCTCTCGGCCCCAGTGGCACGGGCAAGACGCACATCTCCCTCGGCCTTGGTCTGGCCGCCTGCCAGAAGGGCCTGTCCGTCGGCTTCACCACCGCCGCAGCCCTGGTCAGCGAGATGATGGAGGCCCGCGACGAGCGCCGCTTACTGCGCTTCCAGAAGCAGATGGCCGGATACAAGCTGCTCATCATTGACGAGCTTGGCTTCGTACCCCTGTCGAAGACCGGCGCCGAGCTGCTGTTCGAACTGATCTCGCAACGCTATGAGCGCGGATCGATCCTGATCACCAGCAATCTGCCCTTTGATGAGTGGACGGAAACCTTCGGCTCCGAGCGCCTGACCGGTGCGCTGCTTGACCGGCTGACCCATCACGTCAATCTCCTCGAAGTGAATGGCGAAAGCTACCGCCTCGCCAACAGTCGCGCCAGAAAGGCCGGCTGACACCCCCCCTCAAAAAATCGAACCACGCGGCTGAGACCCCCGCTCGGGCTACGCCCTCCCGGCGGTCTCAGCCGCGCGCAAGGGTGGCCGACTTTTGCGCCGCCCAGTGGCTGGGTTTTACGCCGCCGTTGACAGTTCACCGCGCTTGCCGCCGACCTGATCCTGCCGACCGCCATGTGGGTGGAGAAGGAAGGTGCCTACGGCAACGCGGAGCGGCGCACTCAGTTCTGGCGCGAACAGGTGCAGCCGCCCGGCGAAGCCAAGTCGGATGTCTGGCAGGTCATGGAGTTCGCCAAGCGGTTCACGACCGAAGAGGTCTGGCCTGCCGAGCTTCTGGACAAGAAGCCGGAACTGCGCGGCAAGACGCTTTACGAAGTGCTGTTCGAGAATGGCGTGGTGAACAAGTACCCGACAACGCAGATTGCCGGCGGCTTCCGCAACCATGAGAGCGAACATTTCGGTTACTACGTGCAGAAAGGGCTGTTCGAGGAATATGCTTCCTTCGGCCGTGGCCACGGGCACGACCTTGCCGACTTCGACACCTACCACCACGCGCGCGGGCTGCGCTGGCCAGTGGTGGACGGCAAAGAGACGCTGTACCGCTTCCGCGAGGGCTTCGACCCCTACGTCAAGGAAGGGGAGGGCGTGAAGTTCTACGGCAAGCCGGACGGGCGGGC
>JAMLIH010000121.1 GCA_023954255.1 Phyllobacteriaceae bacterium
CCCCCCCCCCCCCCCCCCCCCGAGGCGCCGGGCCCCCCCCCCCCCCCCCACGACGCAGCGGCCTACGGAAACGGGTAGGAATGGGACAATTCATCCAATTCGCGGCGACAAGGGCGATGATGGCGTTGATCACGCTGCTCACCGTCTCGCTGATCGTCTTCACGTTGATGGAAATGGTGCCCGGCACCTGCGCTGAGCGGTATCTGGCGTTCAAGAATACCCAGGGCTCGCAGATTTCCATCGCTGATATCGAGGCGGAAGAGAAGCGCCTTGGTCTTGACCGGCCGTTTCTCGTGCGCTGGACAAGCTGGGTTGGCAACGTTTTCCTCAGGGGTGAGTTCGGCGACAGTTGTATCCTGCGGCTGAACATCAACCAGCTTCTGGCCGACAAGTTCTGGATATCGCTCGGCATATGTCTTGCCGCGCTCATACTCAGTTATCTGATAGCCGTTCCCATCGGCATCATATCGGCAACATCGACGAGTGCCGCGACGAACAACACGTTGCGTTTCATCTCCTATCTCGGCCTCGCGCTGCCGAACTTCCTGCTGGCGCTGATCATCATGCTGTTTTCCACGGTGCTGTTTGGCGATTCGCTCACCGGCCTGTTCTCGAAGGAATTCCGCGACGCTGCCTGGTCGTGGGCGAAATTCCAGGACTTTCTGTCACGGGCATGGCTGCCGATCTTCATTCTGGGATGGTCGGCTACTGCCTTCGCGCTGCAGACGGTGCGCGCCCTCATGCTGGACGAAGTCGGCAAATTGTACGTCACCGCCGCTTCGGCACGCGGCGTTACCGGCTCCACCCTGTTGTGGCGCTATCCCGCGCGGCATGCGCTGGGGCCCGTCATCAACTCGCTCGGTTTCGACCTAAACCGCATTTTCAACGAGTTGCCGATCGTGGCACTCATCCTGACGCTGACGGAGGCCGGCTCCCTGCTGATCGAGGCACTTGCCCGCTCCAACGACCAGCAGCTGGCCGGCGCGATCATCTTCCTTCTTACCGCAAGCATCGTGGCGCTGAACTTCGTTACCGACATTCTGCTCGCCATTCTTGATCCGCGGGTACGCCGCGGCCTGATGGGATGACGCCATGAGCTGGTTTCGCAGAAAGAAGACCGACGGCGTCGACCAGAAGGCCAAGGAGGCCTATTTTACCGCATCGCAGGGACAGCTGATCTGGGCCCGGTTCAGTTCGAACCGGTCTGCGATGATTGCGCTCTGGGCGCTGGTGATCATGGTCCTGATGGGGTTGTTCGCCCCCTTCCTCTCGCCCTACGATCCGACGATCGCCGGCCGTGACAAGGACTACGAGAACGGCGCCCCGCAAATCCCGAAGTTCTGGGACGAGAACGGCTTTTCCACACGGCCCTTCATCTACGCCACGGAGCGCGAACGTTCGATCAAGACCAATTTCCGCTGGGTTGTCCAGGAAAACCGCGACAAGCGGCTTTATGTCCATCTCTTTGTCGAAGACTGGGAATACAGCTTCATCGACATCAAGTGGGACCTGCCGTTCGGCCTGCCGCCTCTTCAGGTCAAGACGCTCACATTCGACACCCATCTGTTCGGGGTCGACGGGGGCAAAATCCATCTTTTCGGAACCGATGCCAGCGGCAAGGACATTTTCGGCCGCACCCTGCACGCCATATGGACATCGCTCGCGGTCGGCACGCTGGGTGTCCTGATCGCTTTCGTGCTTGCGCTGATCATCGGCGGGGTGTCCGGCTATTATGGCGGCTGGATCGACTCGATTCTGCAGATGATAACCGATGCGATACGAACCGTTCCGCCAATTCCGCTGTTCATGGCGCTTGCCGCCTTCATGCCGGATCACTGGAGTTCGGAAACCCGTTTCTTCTTCATCTCCATCATTCTCGGCTTCATCGGCTGGCCGACCCTGGCGCGGCGTATCCGTACCCACCTGCTGACCGAGCGGGCGCAGGAATATGTCCTCGCCGCCGAATTGTGCGGTGCGTCTTCCTCACACATCATCCGCCGCCATCTGCTTCCAAGCTTTACCAGTTACATCATCGTCGATCTCATG
This sequence comes from Phyllobacteriaceae bacterium, assembly GCA_023954255.1. Lineage (GTDB taxonomy): Bacteria > Pseudomonadota > Alphaproteobacteria > Rhizobiales > Rhizobiaceae > Salaquimonas. Next base: position 2,047 of record JAMLIH010000121.1, read on the forward strand.
ATTTCATTTCCCTACATGGTGCGCTCCGAAACGGCATTGTCGTTCATCGGTCTGGGTCTCAAGGACCCGGTCAATTCGCTGGGCGCCCTGATGCAGAACGTCAGCCAGGCAGACGTCCTGCTGAACTACCAGTGGTATTTCATCCCGGTTCTGTTCTTTATCGCCCTGGTGCTCGCCTTTGTTTTCGTTGGTGACGGCCTGCGTGATGCAGCCGACCCCTATTCGGGGACGAAGAAATGACGGAACCGCTGATCTCCGTACGGGACCTGACCATCCGCTTTACCACCGACGAGGGTCTGGTGACGGCGGTGGACAGGGTCAGTTTCGACATCGCGCCGGGAGAGGTGCTGGGCCTTGTCGGTGAATCGGGTTCCGGCAAGTCGGTCACCGCGAAAGCGCTGATGCGGCTCAATGCCGGCAATACCCGTTATGACGAGAAAAGCAGCATCATTCTCAACACCGGCAAGGAGAAGGTGGACGTTCTTTCGCTGAAGAAGCCGAATGATCTGCGCATTGTCCGCGGCGGTGCGATTTCGATGATCTTCCAGGAACCGATGGCCAGCTTCGCGCCGGCAATCACCATCGGTGACCAGATGGTCGAGCAGTTGCTCATCCACACGGAGATGACAAAGGCGGAAGCGAAAGAGCATTCGATCGAGATGCTCGCCCGCGTCGGCATCCCCGAACCGGCGCGCCGCTTCGGTCAGTATGCCTTCGAGTTTTCCGGCGGCATGCGCCAGCGGGCGATGATCGCCATGGCGCTTTCAACCCGCCCGAAACTGCTGATCGCCGACGAACCGACCACCGCGCTGGACGTGACCATCCAGGCCCAGGTGATCGACCTGATGAAGGATCTCGTCGACGAGTTCCATATGGCGATCCTGTTTATCACCCACGATCTGGGCGTGATCGCCCAGACGGCAGATCGCGTTGCGGTGATGTATCTTGGCGAACTGGTGGAAACCGGCGAGGTGCGTCACGTCATCCGTGAGCCGCATCATCCCTATACCCAGGGGCTGCTCAACGCACTGCCCAAGCTCGATAACCTGGAAGCCGCCCTTACCCCGGTTCCGGGCGATATCCCGAGCCCGCTGGAACGGCCAAGCGGTTGCGTATTTCACACCCGCTGTCCGGTGGTGTTCAGTGACCGTTGCACGCAGGAAAATCCCGAACTTCTCAAGGACAACAAGGGTAGGCTGGTTGCCTGCCATCTGGTGGAGGAAAAAGGCGTTCAGGCCGAGCAGAAAAGCATGACGAAAGCCACGGTGAAGCCCGGCGCGAAGAAGAAAAGCGGAACGAAAAAGGGTAAGGCGAAATGAAAAAGCCGGTCGTATCCGTCAAGAATCTCACCGTCACCTACCAGATCGGCCACAGCCTGCTTGGGGCGAACACCTATCTGAATGCGATCAATGACGTTTCACTCGATATCGAACGCGGCAGCTTTTTCGGCCTTGTCGGCGAATCGGGTTCCGGCAAGACAACGCTCGGCCGGGCCATCCTCAAGGCGGCTCCGATCTCCGCAGGTCATGTCGCCTATTGCGATGGCGAGGTTGAATACGATCTCGCCAACATCTCCGGCACCCAGCTCAAGGATTACCGCAAGCGCGCCCAACTCATCTTCCAGGATCCCTATGCCGCGCTTAGTCCGCGCATGACGGTTCGCGACATCATCGCCGAGCCGCTCGAGGTCATGGGGTTGACCAAAAGCCGCGAGGAAACCGATGCGAGGGTGCGCGAGATCGCGGCGAAATGCCGGCTCAACCTGGAGCACCTGCGCCGGTTTCCGCACGCGTTCTCCGGCGGTCAGCGCCAGCGCATCTCGATTGCACGCGCACTCGTTTCGGGTCCGAAATTCATCGTTGCGGACGAGAGCGTGGCGGCCCTCGATGTTTCGATCCAGGCCGACGTTCTCAACCTGCTGAAACAGCTTCAGGATGATCTCGGCCTGACCTTCCTGTTCATCAGCCACGACCTTTCGGTGGTTGCCCACATCTGTGATCATGTCGCGGTCATGTATCTTGGCAGACTGGTTGAGACCGCGCCGACGCGGCAATTGTTCGCCGCGCCGCGCCATCCCTACACAAGGGCCCTGTTTTCGGCGATCCCTTCGCTTGATCCCGATGACCGTGGAAAGGCACAGAAACTTGAGGGGGAAATTCCCTCGCCCACCAATCCGCCACCGGGCTGCAAGTTCAACACGCGTTGCCCGCATGCCACGGATATTTGCCGCAGCGAGGAACCGAAGCTGGAGCATCCGGGCGACGGTCACGAGGTCGCCTGCCATCGCTGGCGGGAGTTGCTTGAACTGGTTCCGGCCTGATTGGCCGGCGGAACCGCCGGCTACGCACCGGTTGCAAGGATGATGATGCCGCCGGCCACGACAAGGGCGGCCAGAACCCGCATCTTCCAGGGGCGTTCGCCAAGCCAGACCACGCCGATCAGCGCCGCCATGATCACGCTGGATTCCCGGATGGCGGAAACATTGGCCAGTTGCGTAAGACTCATGGCGTAAATCGCCAGCCCGTAAGCCGCCGCCGAAAGCACGCCGCCGGCTATTCCCGCTGTCAGGCTCCGCATGCTGGTGCGTTTCATGGATTCGCGCCGCCAAGCCAGCAGAAACACGGCAGAAATGCTCTCAAGAACGAACAGCCAGCCGATGTAGCCGAACGGGCTTTCCGAGGCCCGAACGCCCAGCCCGTCGACCACCGTGTAGGCGGCAATGATCAGCCCGGTCATGAAAGCGGCAGAAAGGGCAGTGGGGTGAAAGGTCATGCGGCGGCCGAGAAGCAGAATGGCGATGCCGCCGCTGACCAGTGCAATGCCGATCCAGGCAGAAGGCGGCAGGGTTTCACCGGCAATGCTCCAGCCGCCGAGCGCTACCAGAACCGGTGCAACTCCGCGGGCCAGCGGATAGACCTGACTGAGATCGCCATAGCGGTAGGCGAGCAGCAGGAAGCCGTAATAGAAGAAGTGAATGATGGTGGAGCCGATCAGGAAAGGCCAGCTTTCCGCCGCCGGCACCGCAAAGGTCAGCACCAATATCACGCCCGCCAGAAGATGGCCGAGATTGACCAGGCCCAGGGTCAGGGGCTGATCGTCCGATCCCTTGACCATTGCATTCCACAATGCGTGCAGAAAAGCAGCGCACAGGATCAGCAGAATGACGAAAACTGAAGGCGCGCCGGTCAAGTGTGGAATGCCTCTGACTGCTTATGTGGGGAACCTGACCCGTTTGGTCTGGGATCGAAGGCGGCTGTCGGGAGACTTGACGAAAACATCGCCGCCCTCAAGGCATTCAAAGCAGCGTTCAAGCGTCTCGGCTTCCAGCCGCGCCATCGCCTCATGGGTAAAGAAGGTCATGTGGGGGTGCAGGATGACATCGTCGCGGCGGAAAAGCGGGCTCATGACATGGCCTTCCAGCGCAAGCGGCTCGCCGGAAAAGACATCAAGACCCACGCCACCCAGCCGGTCCTCCAGAACAGCCTCGACAAGGGCTCCCTCGTCGATCAGGGCACCCCGGGCG
>JAMLIH010000122.1 GCA_023954255.1 Phyllobacteriaceae bacterium
GCCGATCACCATGTGTTCGGGATAGTTGCGTTTTCTCAATTCCGGGATCGACATCTTGCCGATCGTCGTCAGCGTTGCCGCCGAGGAACCGGAAACGGCGGCAAACACCGTGCAGCCGACGATGTTGGTGTGCACCAGCCCGCCGGGCAGGCTCGCCATCCAGGGCGACAGCCCCTTGAACATGTCCTCCGACAACCGGGTGCGGAACAGGATTTCCCCCATCCAGATGAACAGCGGCAGGGCCGTAAGCGTCCAGGAGGAGGAGGCAGACCAGATGATGGTCATCATCGCATCGCCTGCCGGACGGCTGGTGAAAAGCTCCATGCCGACCCAGGCGACGCCGAGCAGCGACAGCCCGACCCAGACGCCGGAACCGAGCAGCAGGAACAGTACGAAAAGGAAAATTCCGGTGGCGTAGAACTGTTCCATGGTCAGCCGCTCACACTTCCGGGCCTTCGAGCTTTTCAGCCCGGATGTTGTCGCGCCCGCGCAGCAGCAGCGAGACGAGATTGTCCCAGAAGCAGACCGCCAGCAGCACGGCACCTGCACCGACCGGAATTTGCACGATCCAGATCGGCGTCGCATCGAGCCCCTGGCTGATATCGCCGAACTTCACCGACCAGTAGATTGCCTTGATCGCATACCAGGCCAGATAGGTGGCCGCTGCCGTCCCGATCAGCATGCACCACAACTCGCCCCAGAAGCGGCGATGACCGAGTGCCGACAGAAACAGCGAGACCCGGATATGGGCGCCGGAATTGAGCGCATAGGCAAAGGCGAGAAAGGAGGATGCCGCCATCAGGTAGCCGGCATATTCCGACGAACCGGGAAACGGAACGAGCATCCAGCGCGCCACCATCTGCAGCACGATGACGGCAAGGATCGCGACAAGGCAGAGCGCGGCAACAATGCCGGCGCCTGCATACAGCCGGTCTAGGAAGGTACGCAGCATCATGGCGGAACCCCGGCAGGACGCCGCCGGCAGCATCAAACGACGCTGCCGGCGGGCGGGTTACATGGCCTTGTAGGCGTCGACGATGGCCTGGCCAGCTTCGCCGGCGCTTTCCAGCCATTCCTTGGTCATGGTTTCGCCGAAGGCCTTCAGATCGCTCTTGAGCTGATCGGAGGGAGCCGCCACCGTCATGCCGTTTTCGGCAAGACCCTTGACGTAGAAGTCCGTCAGTTCCTTGGCCTTGGAGAGGCCGCGGGCAGCAGCTTCCGCGCCGCAATCGGCAATTGCACCCTGCGCCTTGGCATCAAGTCCGTCCCAGGCATCCTTGTTGACGAAGACGACATTGCGCGGCAGCCATGCCTGCACATCGTAGAAATGGGTCAGCTGTTCCCACACCTTGCGGTCGTAGCCGGTGGAACCCGACGAGATGAAGGCTTCGGCCACGCCGGTCGCCAGCGCCTGGGAGAGTTCGGCTGCCTCGATCTGCACGGGAACCATGCTGGCGAGTTCGGCAATGCGCGCCGTTGCCGTGTTGTAGGCGCGGAACTTGACGCCCGCGAGATCGGCAGCGGAGTTGATTTCCTTCTTGGCGTAGATGCCCTGGGGCGGCCACGGCACGGCATAGACGTAAACGAGGTTTTCTTCCGCCAGTGCTGCCTGGATCTTGTCGCCTGCCGCCTTCCAGAGCTTTTCGGAATCCTCGAACGACGTGGCGACGAACGGAATGGAATCGACGCCGTACAGCGGGTTTTCATTGGCATGGGCGGAGATCAGCCGCTCGCCGATATTGGCCTGTCCGGTCTGTACCGCGCGCTTGATGTCGGCACCGCCGAACAGCGAGCCACCCGGATGGGTGACGATTTCCAGACCGCCGCTTTTCTCGGTCACGCATTTGGCGAACTCGGCGCCATTCTCGGAGTGATAGTTGGTGGCCGCATAGGCCATCGGCATGTCCCACTTGTCGGCAAGGGCTGCCGATGCCGAAACCGCGGTCAGCGCCGTGGCCGACAGCAAAACCTTCAAATGCTTCATGATATTTCCTCCTGTTGCTTGGGTTCCCGTGCAGTTGGTCCGTTCGGGATCATTAAATATGGAAGTTCGAAAACTGCAAGCTCCTCCACCCAATGCGGGCGCCCGTTGCGGGATTGGTCAACGCTAATAATTTATCGATAAATTGTCAATATGATATCGGCGAAAGATTCGCGCTCCATTTCCTGTGCCATCCATTTTCGGAAACCGGCGATCAAGGGCCCCGGCTTAAAGGCTCAGGCTTAAAGGCTCAGGCTTAAAGGCCCCGGCCAAACCGCATTGGCGAATAGGGGGCGAGGTCCATGTTCGGCTTCTTCCCGCCGATGAGCTGCGCCAGCAGATAGCCGGTCTTCGGCCCGCCGGTCAGCCCCACATGCTGATGCCCGAAACCGGCATAGACGCCCTTCGCCGTTGCCACCTCGCCAATCACCGGCAGCGAATCCGTGGTGGCCGGACGATGCCCCATCCAGCGCTCCGTCCGTTCCCAGGTGACATGGGGGAAGGCCTGCCGGAATTTTTTCTCGAGCAGCCGGAACGGCGCCTCCGACGCGGGCGCATCGAGCCCGCCGAACTCGACGATCCCCGCACAGCGGATACGCCCTTCCATCGGCGAGACGACGAACTTGCCGGAAGCCATCATCAACGGTGCCTTCGGCATCCAGGAGGGGTTCCACAATTCCAGATGATAGCCCCGCTCGCTTTCAAGCGGCACCTTGATACCGAGCTTCTCCATCAGCGGCCGCGACCAGGCTCCCGTTGCCACCACCGCAGCATCGAAGGCACGGGTTTCGCCATCGATCCGCACCCCGGCAAGCCTGCCGTTTTCAACCGCGATGTCCTCGACCGTGCCGTGGATCATCGTTCCACCCCGGGCTTCAAAATGCGCCGCCAGCGCCTTGACATAGGCGCCCGGATCGGTGATCAGGCCATGATCGGGCAGGGAAATGCCGAAAGCTTCCTTGACCGCGAGGCCTGGAAACAGCTCCTTCATGGCGCTGCTCTGAAGTTCCCGCCAGACAAAACCGTGCGCCTTGCGGATGGCCCAGCTGAAGGCCTCCTTGCCGAAATCCTCGCGGCTGTCATAGAGATAGAGATAGTCGGTCGCCCTGACATGGCGCTCTGCCGGCGTGCCGGCGGCGAGCGCCTGATGATCGGCCAGGCTGTCGCCGATGATGTCATACATGCCGGCCGCAATACGCTTTGTGTCCTTTGCATTGGCATGGGCAAGATAACGCACCAGCCACGGCGCCAGGCGCGGCAGATAGCGCCACTTCATGTAAAGCGGCTGGCTGGAATCGAGCAGCATGAACGGCGCCTTGCGCAGAAGCCCCGGCCCGGTCACCGGCACGATGGCGCAGCTCGCCAGAATGCCGCCATTGCCGTAGCTCGTTGCTTCGCCCGCGCCCGCCTTGTCGGCAATCGTCACCCGATGGCCATCGCGCTGCAGCCAGATCGCCGTCGAAACGCCGACGATCCCCGCCCCGATCACCAGCACGTTCCTGCCGCCTTCACCGCCTGCCGGCTTCACACTGGACTTTTTCGCCACCTTGCGCTCCAAAATTGCAGTCGCAAGAACTTATCAGCGCGCGGCAGCAAGCCAACCGGTTTTGAAGCGGGGCGCACAGGAAACAGCAGGCAGGCGATGGCGGAAGATCAAGATCGCGACGACACGGCGTTCATGGGCATTCTAATGCTCGATACCGCCTTTCCACGCCCGCCGGGCGATATCGGCAATCCCGCCACGTTCCAGTTTCCCGTTAAAAAAGAAATCGTCTCCGGCGCCCATCCCCAGCAGATCGTGCTGGAGGATGCGTCGCGCTGGCTGCCCGCCTTCATCGGGGCAGCCCGAAAACTGGAGGAGCAGGGCGCGCGGCTGATCACCACGAGCTGCGGTTTCCTCGCACCCTTCCAGCAGGCGATCGCAGCGGTGGTGGCGGTTCCGGTACTGACCTCGTCGCTGCATCTCTACCGGCAGATTGCCGCAACCCTGGAACCCGGCCTGGAACCCGGCAGGCAGGTGGGCATCCTGACGATTTCCGCCGCCACGCTGACCGTCACCCATCTGCAGGCGGCGGGAATCCCGCCGGATGCCGTCATTGCCGGCATGCCGGAGACAAGCCGTTTTCGACAAGCTATTCTGGAAAACCGGACGGCGCTGGACATGGAACAAGCCGAAGCCGAACATGTTGCCGCTGCCCGCGCCATGCAGGCCGGTCACCCGGAGCTTGGTGCGATCCTGCTCGAATGCACCAACATGCCGCCTTATGCCGAAGCAATCGCAAGGGCCACCGGCCTGCCGGTCTATTCGCTGAACGATGGCTTGAAAGCAATCTGGCATGACCGGCCGTTGCAGCCCGTCACCGCCGCACCGCGGTAGGTGTTACGCTGCCGCCGGCCGGGGCACGCGGTTTTCCAGATAACGCATGACGAGCACGATGATCCCGGTCAGGATGATGTAGATACCGGCAATCAGCAGCAGCGGTTCGTAGACGCGATAGGTATCCTGCCGGATCTGCGTTCCCACCCCGAACAGTTCCTGAATGGTGATGGTCGCGGCAAGCGGCGTCGACTTCAGTGTCAGCACCAGTTCGCCGGCAAGCGTCGGGAAGACATTCTGCAGCGCGCGCGGCAGCCAGATGCGCCACAGCACGGTGAACGGGCTCATGCCCATGGCGCGGGCAGCTTCCAGCTCGCCCTTCGGCACACCGGCGAACGCGCCGCGCATCACCTCGCCGGAATAACCGGCGACGCTGAAGGTGAAAGCGACGACCGCATAGGGAAAGGCCGCCCTCAGATAGGGCCACAGAATGCTTTCCCTTATGCCCGGGATGGAGGGGAAGATGGAGCCGAGTCCGTAGTAGATCAGCCAGAGCTGGATCAGCAGCGGCGTGCCGCGGATGATCGTGCAGAAACCGAGCGCGATACGGCCGAGCCACTTCGGTCCCGTCACCTGCACAAGACCGATCGGGATCGCCAGCAGCATGCCGAAAAAGACCGAAATGGCCAGCAATTCGAGTGTCAGCCAGAGACCGCCGACGAGCTGCTCGAAATATTTGGGGAACCAGGACCAGACCATCATCGCCTCGCCGTCGCAAGCGTGTTGAGCTTGACTGTATCCCGGGATTCCGGACGATAGTGTTTCTCCAGCCTGCGAATGATCACGGTCGAAACAAGCGTCAGCGCCAGGTAGAGGCATGCGGCCGCGACATAGAACAGCAGGTAGTTCCGGGTACTGCCTGCTGCGGCGCGGGTCACCGTTGCCAGCTCGCTGGAGCCGACAACCGCCAGCAGTGCCGTGTCCTTGGTGACGATCAGCCAGAGATTGGCGAGGCCCGGCAGGGCAAACGGTATCATCGATGGCATCATGATGCGCCGCA
>JAMLIH010000123.1 GCA_023954255.1 Phyllobacteriaceae bacterium
TTACGGGCGGAATCTTTCCCTTCGCGGCTGGATGCTGCTCGATGCAGCGCTTGCAGCACGCGGTGCGGAGCCGGAATCAGCAATCGCCAAAGCCGCTGCCTATGCCAACGAGTATACGGTTTCATCGTTCCGGCGGCCGGACCCCGACAAGCCAAATCTCTACGTGTTGAAACAACAGCCCGCAGTCATTGCCGATCCGAGGTCGACAACATCGATCCATTTCGGCGGCAATCTCATAAGCCAGGTCGTGGATCGCTACCCGGATCGATTCAACTACGCCTCCGTGTTCGTGGACGCAGCGGCAACCGAGCGAAAGCTATCGATGGTTCCCGCGCCCGACCTACTGGTTTCCAATGTGGTGAATGGGGAGTCGCTGGGTGACCCGCGCCTTTTCGAAGCCACGGAGGCTGCAATCCGCCACTGGAACATGCCGTGTATCAACAATCCGCAGGCTGCTGCCGTGACGGCGCGAAACAAGCTTGCAGACCTTCTGGACGGCTGCAGCGACATTGTCGTTCCGGAGACGGTTTTCTACAAACGGGACGACAGGTCGGCAGATGACGAAATCATAGTCGAGATTGAGAAATCCTTCGAGTACCCGGTTATTTTGCGCAGTCCGTTCTTTCAAAACGGGATCAACATGGAGCTGTGCCAGAACAGGGAGGATGCCGAGCACTTCCTGGAACAGACCCCCGGCGGTATTTTCGCCATCCGGTTTATCGAAAACCACCCGAGGCCCGGCCTGTTCCGCAAATTGCGGGCCGCCTTTGTCGGACAGGACCTCCATCCGCTGCGACTGGACTACGGCGAAGACTGGAAAGTGCACGGCCACCGCAGCGACCCGCACCGCAGGGCCTTTTTCGAAGCGAACCCTCAACTGCTGGAGGAAGAAGAAGTCGCATGTCGCGATTTCAAAACCTATGTCGGAGAAACAGCCATGACAGCGCTTCAGCGAATCAGGGAGCGGGTCAAGCTGGATTGCTTCGGCGTCGATTTCGATGTTGCCGACGACGGAAGGCTGATCCTTTTTGAGGCCAACGCGGCGATGAACCTGCTTGCCAAGAAGGGCCTTGCTTACCCGCACCCGAAGTTCGCGGAGGAAGCAATGCTGGAAAGCTACTTTGCGCTGCTGGATAGCCGCATCGGCGCGCAGGCAGGCTAATCAGGGTTCACCCATACCGAGCGACGAAATTGCGCAGGATTTTTGCCGCATGCTGCGGATCGCCCCTGTGGGCCGCCGCGATCAGCGTATCGGCCTCGTGCGGCTCGAAATAGCCGCGGTTGCGGTAGATGTTGATGCGCAGTTCGAACACGCCGCCATCGGCCTCGGGATGAAACTGGGTGGCGTAGACGTTTTTGCCATGGCGAATCATCTGAAAGGGGCAGTCGGGCGACGAAAGCAGATGAGCGCAGCCTTCGGGCAAGGCCTGTACCGCCTCCTTGTGGCCGACAAAAGCGTCAAAGGATGACGGCACGCCGGCCAGCAGAGGGTCGCCGGCAGCCCCTTCCTCGAGCCGCGCCGTGGTGACGCTGACCGGCTCGCTGTAGCGCTCCTTGGAGACCGGTGCGCCAAGGTGATGGGCAAGGATGCCGATACCGTAGCAGCAGCCGAGAAAGGGAAAATCCCGTGCGGTCACTTCCGGCATGAGCGAAAGCACGGTGTCCTCGATGCGCTTTTCGATCGGCGACTTCTTCTCCGGCGGATCGGAGACGCAGCCCGGTCCGCCGCCGACGATGACACCTGCATAGTCGTCGAGCGAGAAATCATCGGGCAGCGCGTGGCTTTCGAGACGCAGGCGCGTGAAAGCGGTTTCCGGCAGACCGGACTTTTCGACGATGGCCGCAAACTCGTTGTCGGACGCCTCGGTCTCCGGGCGCAGTTGCAGAACCAGAAAGGGCCTGACTTCCTTCGCCATTCAGAAATCGCTCCGGCTCTTGATGGCGGCGGCCAGCGTGCCCTCGTCGAGATAGTCGAGCTCGCCGCCGACCGGAACACCATGGGCAAGACGGGTGATACGGATATCCACGCCCTCCAGCCGGTCGGTAATATAGTGGGCGGTGGTCTGGCCCTCGACCGTGGCATTGACCGCAATGATGACCTCGGTAACGGGCGATTCCTCCGCCGTGATCCGGTCGATCAGGGCAGCGATGTTGAGATCGTCGGGGCCGATGCCATCAAGTGGAGAAAGGGTTCCGCCGAGTACATGGTAGCGGCAATTGATGGCACCGGCACGCTCCAGCGCCCAAAGATCGGAAACATCCTCGACCACCACCAGCGTGGCGGGATCGCGGCGCGGATCGGTGCAGACGGTACAAGGATCAGCACTGTCGACATTGCCGCAGGTCGAGCAGACGCGGACATGCTCTGCCGCATCGCGCGCGGCAATGGCCAGCGGTTCGAGCAGGCTTTCCTTCTTCTTGATCAGATGCAGTGCGGCGCGGCGGGCCGAACGCGGACCCAGACCCGGAAGGCGGGCGAGAATCTGGATGAGGCGTTCGATCTCGGGGCCGGTGACGGATTTTGCCATGGAACCTGCCGCAGTAAAGCCCGGATCAGAACGGCAATTTCATGCCGGGCGGGATCGGCAGTCCCGCCGTCAGTTCCTGGGTCTTTTCGGCCATCACCGTCTCGACCTTGCCCTTGGCATCGGCATGGGCGGCAATGATCAGATCCTCGATCATCTCGCCCTCGCCATCCTTGACAAGCGAAGGATCAATCTTGACCGACTTGAGATCACCCTTGCCGGAAAGCGTCACCGTCACCATGCCGGCACCGGCGGTTCCGACAGCTTCCACCCCGGCAAGGCTTTCCTGCATTTCGGCCATCCTGGCCTGCATCTCCTTGGCCTGCTTCATAATGTTGAGAATGTCTTTCATCGGGTATTCCGGCTCTGTCTTGAGTATTGTGTTTCAGAACGGCAGATGGGCCTATTCGAAGAAATCGTCAAGGTTTCCGCCATCGACCGGCATGTCCTCCGCAATATCCTCTTCTGCCAGGGGCAGGCCTTCTTCGGCTTTTTCCCGGATGCGCACATCGACAATGCGCGCACCCTCAAAGGCGTCGAGCACCGCCTTGACGGTGGGATGGCTGCGCGCCTTCTCGATCTGGCTCGACTTTTCGGCGAGCTCGATCTCCTCGAGCGTTGGCAAACCCTCCTTGTCGGAGATGATGAAATTCCATCTGAGCCGCGTCCAGGTTTCAAGCCGCTCCTTGGCATGCTGCAGGATTTCGCGTGGCGGATCGCCGACAAGGTTGAATTCCAGCGTACCGGACTTGAAGCTCACAAGGCGCACGTTGCGCCGCAGGAACAGCTTGACGCGAATGTCGCGCTTGTCCTCGGCGAGGAATATCAGGTCCTCGAAACCCTTGAGAACGAGTGGCGGCTCTCCGGCATCGCTTTCAGCCGGCATCGGTTGGGGCTGCGGCTTGGGCGCGGTGTTGTCTGCCAGGCCCGCTTGTGGAACCGGCCCGCTTTCCCCGGACACATCCTTGCGCGGAGCAAAGGCAACGGGCGCATTGACGGGCGGCGCGAATGCCGGTGCATGACGGGTTTCGGACGACGCCGAGACGGCGGATGCCGGAGCGCCGGAGGCTGCAGGTTGCGGTTCATCAGGCCCCTTGCCTTCCGATGCCATGCGCACGAGTTCCTCATGGGAGGGAAGATCGGCTGCATGGGTAAGGCGCACCAGCACCATGTCGGCAGCGGCAAGGGCGCGCTCGGAGGAACGCACCTCGGCCAGCCCCTTGAGCAGGATCTGCCAGGCACGGCCAAGCACCCTTACCGAGAGCTTTTCTGCAAACTCGCTGCCGCGCACCCGCTCAGCCTCGGAAAAGGCCGCACTGTTGCCGGCAAGGGCCGCACCCTCGGCGGAACCGGCATATTTCAGCCGGGTCACATAATGAATGAAATCGGCGAGATCGGTCAGCACCACATAGGGATCGGCGCCAACATCATACTGGCTCTTCATCTCCGTGAGCGCAGCTGCGATGTTGCCGCTCATGACATGCGAGAACAGATCGATCACCCGGGCCCGGTCTGCAAGCCCCAGCATGGATCGGATGCCCTCGGCCATCACCTTGCCGTCGGCATGGGCAATCGCCTGATCGAGGATCGACAGCGCATCGCGCACCGAGCCCTCGGAAGCGCGGGCAATCATGCCAAGCGCCTCGTCCTCCGCCTCGGCGCCCTCCGAAGCGGTGATCTTGCCGAGATGCTCAACCATCTCACCCGCCTCGATGCGGCGCAGGTCGAAACGCTGGCAGCGGGAGAGGACGGTAATCGGCACCTTGCGGATTTCGGTGGTGGCGAAGATGAACTTCAGATGCGCCGGCGGTTCCTCAAGCGTCTTCAGCAGGCCGTTGAAGGCGCTGCGCGAGAGCATGTGCACCTCGTCGATGATGTAGACCTTGTAGCGGGCGAGCGCCGGGGCGTACTGCACCGATTCGATGATCTCGCGAATGTCGTCGATGCCGGTGTGGGAAGCCGCATCCATCTCGATAACATCGACATGGCGGCCCTCGATGATCGCGCGGCAGTGCTCACCCTCGGTCTCCAGCGAGATATCCGGTTCATTGACCGAATCGGTCTTGTAGTTGAGCGCGCGGGCAAGGATGCGGGCCGTGGTCGTCTTGCCGACACCGCGCACCCCGGTCAGCATGTAGGCCTGTGCAATACGGCCCGACGCGAAGGCGTTGGAAAGCGTGCGCACCATGGGTTCCTGGCCAATGAGATCGGCAAATCTCTGCGGCCGGTATTTGCGCGCGAGAACCCTGTATTCGCTCTTTTCAGACATGCTGCCCTGAAAATCTTCCGGGAAATTCATCCGGCCGGTCGCCCGGCCTCACCGGATCACTATACCGCAAATGACGGCAGAACAAACCGCCACCATGGCGGCATCCTGCCCGCCCACAGGTTAAATGGTCGGCAAGTTCGTTCCGGCGGCAGGAAGGAGAAGGTGGAAGACTGGCTTGAGGTGACCCGAGCAGAAACTCGTTGTGGCTGCTTCCTTCCGGACCTGACCAGGTTGGCGAGATGCTCGTCCACCAACCGGCCTTCCGCTGATCGATATCGTCTTTTCGCAACAAAAATGCAAGGCTTCGCCCCGAATCAATTGCTGAATCATGCAAGAGGCTTTGCCAATGCCGTTCGCGCTCGATCCGAGGCTTGAGGCCGACACCTTTCCCGTTGCGCGGCTGGAACTCTGCGAACTCCGGCTTATGGATGAT
>JAMLIH010000124.1 GCA_023954255.1 Phyllobacteriaceae bacterium
GGCATACTTCGCCCGGCGCCGGTCCTTGTAGGCCAGCGTCGCCAGTGCCTGCCCGATGTGATGGGTGGAATTGGGCCTGGTAAGATAGTCGCCATAGATGGTTTCGATCGACCAGATTGCCAGGAGAATGTCCCGGTCGACCCCGAAACGCTTCTCGATCACGTCAAACCAGCGCTTGTATTGCTGGCGCAGGCGCTGACCCTCCGCAACCGTGAACTTGGTAACCCGCGCATCGAGGTAGTCCCAGATCTGCGAGGTGAATTCAGGCTGGTAATTAGCCCGTTCGAGAACCAGTGGATCGATTTGCTGGACGCCGCCCAATACCGAGTTGTAGGTGTTGCGGGAAATTCCGCTCTTGGCGGCCACCGAGTAGAACTCGGAAATCCACTTCTGGAATCCGGCATCGGCGTGCGCGGCTCCCGCCAGCACGGCGGACAGCCCCACTGCCGCAACCCCGGTTTTCAACGCCTTCAGGATACGTTTCGCCTCACCCATGACTTGCTCCAGTTCGCAAAATACGAATCGCGAGCCTAGCTTCTGCCCGTTGAGACTTGGTTAACCATGAGGCAGGGAGAAAATGTGGCGAAGAAAAAATTTGCCCGGACCGGTTGCCGCTGCCTGTGAGGCAGGCTCTAGGCAACGCCGATGCGCAGCAGGTCGTGCAGATGCACCAAGCCCACCGGCGCATCCCCGTCGCAAACCACCAGGCTGGTGATCGAACGCGCATTGAGTTCGGCAATAGCGGTACTGGCGAGCGTGTCCGGCGCTACGCGCGCAGGGTTTGTGGTCATGATGTCCCGAACCTTCATCGTGTTGAGTGCCCGGGTAAGATTGCGGCGCAAATCGCCATCGGTAACGATGCCCGCAAGCCCGCCCTGTTCATCCACGATGATCACGCAACCGAACTTCTTTTGCGAAATGATCGCAACCGCTTCCTCCATGCCGGTGTCGGGCGTGGCCACCGGCAGCGCATCGCCCGAATGCATGATTTCCCGCACCATGGTCAGGCTGGCTCCCAGCGAACCGCCGGGATGAAACGTCTTGAAGTCTGAGGAGGTGAAGCCGCGGCTTTCCAGCAGGGAAATCGCCAGTGCATCCCCCAGCGCCAGTTGCAGCATGGAAGAGGTGGTCGGAGCCAGGCCATGCGGACAGGCTTCCTCGAGTTTCGGCAAGGTAAGGCAGATGTCCGCCACCCGACCGAGCGCCGATTTCTCGTTCCAGGTAACCGCGATTACCGGAATTGAGAACCGCTTGGCATAGGCCAGGACGCCTTTCAGCTCCACCGTTTCACCCGACCATGACAGCGCAAGCACCGCATCGCTGCGCGTGATCATGCCCAGATCGCCGTGATTTGCCTCGGCCGCGTGGACGAAATAGGCAGGCGTGCCCGTGGAGGCCAGCGTCGCGGCGATCTTTGCGCCGATATGCCCGCTCTTGCCCACACCGGTGACAATGACCCTTCCGTCAATGGCCCGAATGGCCTCGACCGCCATCACGAAAGCCTCTCCGAGAGGCCCTTCCAGCGCCTGCGGCAGGGCGGCAAGCCCGTCCGACAGGACATGAAGGGTTCTGAGCGCGGAAGCGATACCGGGATTTTTTGCAGCGGAATTCATGGATTTGAAGGCGATTTCGATGGATCGGGCCGGGCCTGCGCTTTCTAACGGGTTTTCCCGGACAGGGAAAGCGCCATTGCCCGACAAAGCACCTGCGCGAAACCATGCGTTAACCATCACCCTTTACGGTCTGGTAACGAATCCCTTGTGGCCGTGGTGAAGATGAAATCCGACCTGCCCAGTTCATCGGCGAACCTTCGCCGGCTGCCGCCTGCCAGCCGCCCTGCCGGCGCAATGGCATCTTGCGTTGTGACAACTGCAGCACTGGCCGCCTCCCTTGTTCTGGGTATCTCCAATGCGGCAGCCCAGGAGACCGCAGCACGGGATCAGCAGGCAACCCTCGCAGGCAGCCAGCAGGCAGCCGCTTCATCCTCGCCGATCATGTTGCGGGGCACCACCGGAAGCGGGGAACAGGAAACCGTATTCGACGAATCCATTCTGGCAGCAGAAGAGGCCGCGGCGAGGGAAAGGGATACATCCGATCCCGTGTCACAGCTCAGGGATGCGGAGGAAATACCAGTTCCCCGCCCCCGGCAGGAACAGGGCCGCACGCGCCGCCTTCAACCCGCATCCACGGTCGTCGACCCGCTTGTGACCACCACTCCGAGCGCTCGCTCCAATATCAGACAGCCGCGAAGCCAGGAGAGTACCGGCTCCGTCACCCGCGACGATCCGTTTGCCCCGCTCGGCCTGCGCATCGGTTCATGGCGCGCCTTTAGCACGCTGGAACAGACCGCCGGCTATTCGAGCAACATCGATGGCGCGGCGATGGGCGATGGCGCCGCGTTTTCCCGCACCGATGCTTCCTTGTCATTGCAATCCGACTGGTCGCGTCATTCCGCCCGCATCGATGCCGCCGGCACGATACGGCAGAATTTCGACGGCAGCGACGAGATCGTCCCGAACGGAAGCGTTTCCGGCGAACTGACTCTGGATCTCGTGGATGGCTGGCAGACCAATACCCGGCTCGCCTATGAATACGACACGGAATCCGCCACCAGCACGGCAATCACCGTACCGGCTGCTTCCCGCACCGGATTTCACACCGCAACAGCTTCTTCCTCCATCGCCCGGACCGATCGCAAGCTGCTGTTCTCCCTGCGCGGCGTCGCCCAGCGCACCGACTACAACTGGATCGATCTTGAGGATGGCAGCACGGTTTCACAGGGTGACCGCAACAATACGCTGCTGACGGCAACCGCGCGGGCCGGCTACGAAGCCTCGCCCGCGTTTACGCCCTTTGTCGAGGTGGAAGGCGGCATTCGCCGTTACGACCTCGCCAGGGACCGCAACGGAGAGGACCGCAACGCCACCATACTGGCAGCCCGCGGCGGGGTCGGTCTCGATTTCGGCGAGAAGCTGACGGGTGAAGTCTCGGCGGGATACCGGGTGGAAGACTACGCCGATCCGGCGCTTGTCAATCTGGAAGCAATCACCATCGACGGCAATCTGGCCTGGTCGCCCCATCGCGATACCACTGTCACGCTTTCGGCCAGCACCGGATTTTCAGGCGCCACCACCGCCGGTGACAACGGCTCCGTGGTCCGTTCCGCCAATATCGGAATTGAGCGCCGTGCCAACGACCGCCTCACCCTTGCCGCCAATGGCGGCGTGCAGCACACCGCGCCGGACAATGGCGATCCGGCGCAGACCCTGTGGACCGCCGGTGCAGGATTCAGCTACTGGCTCAACCGTTTCATGGCGATTACCGGCTCCGTCGAGCACACCAACCAGCAAAGCGAAAGCCCGGCACTCACCTACGACGCCACCTCCGTTCGCGCCGGCATCCGACTGCAGCGCTGAGATCAGCTTCCTGCCGGCTTGATGGCATCCAGCAATTCGCGCAGTTCCGGTCCGAGCGAAGCCGCCATGTTGCGGTCCCACATCGCATAGGCGAGGTTGGCCTTGATGAAACCCTCCTTGGAGCCGCAGTCGAACGTCCTGCCCGTAAAGGTAAACCCGTAGAAGTCCTGGTTCTTGGCAAGCGCTAGCATGGCATCGGTCAACTGGATTTCACCACCGGCGCCGGTCGCCTGTGTTTCCAGAATGGAAAAAATCTCGGGCTGCAGGATATAGCGACCATTGATGAAGAGATTCGATGGCGCACTGCCCCTCGGCGGCTTTTCCACCATGCCGGTAATCCGGAAGCCGCCGCCAGCCGACTCGCCCTTTTCGACGATGCCGTATTTGTGGGTTTCCTCCCAGGCCACTTCCTCCGTGGAGATGATGTTGCCGCCGGTTTCCCGGTAGACTTCCATCATGCGGCTCATGCAGCCGCGCTCATCCTGCATGATCATGTCGGGCAGCAGCAGGGCAAACGGCTCATTGCCGACGATTTCACGCGCGCACCACACTGCATGTCCCAGGCCCAGCGGCGCCTGTTGCCGCGTGAAGCTGGTCTGTCCGGGTTGTGGCAGGGCGGCCGCCAGAATGTCGAGCGCTTCCTGCTTGCCGCGCTCGCGAAGCGTCTGCTCAAGCTCGACCTGCTGGTCGAAGTGATCCTCGATCACCCCCTTGTTGCGGCCGGTGACGAACACGAAATGCTCGATGCCTGCCTCACGCGCCTCATCCACCACATACTGGATCACCGGCTTGTCGACGACGGTCAGCATTTCCTTTGGCACTGCCTTCGTGGCAGGCAGGAATCGTGTTCCCAGGCCAGCCACCGGGAAGACGGCCTTGCGGACCGGTTTGGGGGTATCGTTCATTTCATGTCCTGTCGTTGGGTGCTTTTGTCTTCTGCGGGCTTTCCCTAACACTTTCCTAACGCACTTGCTCGAATTGAACCGGCGCAATTCGCAGAGCCCTAATCCTTTGGCGCTATTCTTCCCGAAAAGCTGAAACAAACCGTCAACGGGAAGGTCGCAGCATGTCAGTACTGGTTACCGGCGGAGCCGGTTATATCGGCAGTCACATGGTATGGGAACTGCTGGACCATGGCGAAGACGTCGTGGTTCTGGATAACCTGACGACCGGTTTCGACTGGGCCGTCCCCGATCGGGCCAGGCTTGTCATCGGCAATGTGGGAAACATCGACCTCGTCGACAAGGTCATCCGCGACAACGATGTTGAGGCCGTCATCCATTTTGCCGGTTCGGTGGTAGTACCCGAATCCGTGCAGAACCCGCTCAAATACTATCACAACAACACGGCCAATTCGCGCAACCTGCTGGAAGCGGCGGTGAAGAACGGCATCGACAAGTTCATCTTTTCATCGACGGCCGCCGTCTATGGCGAACCGCTGACCACCGGGCCGATCCGCGAGGACGCGGTACTCAATCCGATGTCGCCCTACGGATCGTCCAAGCTGATGACCGAGATCATGGTGCGCGACACCGCTCTCGCCAGCAATCTGCGCTACGTCATGCTGCGCTATTTCAATGTAGCGGGCTGTGACCCGATGCAGCGCACCGGCCAATCGACCGAAGGTGCAACCCATCTCATCAAGATCGCCTGCGAAACCGCATTGGGCCGCCGCGCCTCCATGTCGATCT
>JAMLIH010000125.1 GCA_023954255.1 Phyllobacteriaceae bacterium
TTCCTCGAAGATGACTTCATCCATGCGGCTGCCCGTATCGATCAGCGCCGTGGCAATGATCGTCAATGAGCCGCCTTCCTCGATATTCCTTGCCGCACCGAAGAAGCGCTTCGGCCGCTGCAGCGCATTGGCATCCACACCGCCGGTCAGCACCTTGCCGGAAGACGGTACAACCGTGTTGTAGGCGCGGCCCAGACGGGTAATCGAATCGAGCAGGATCACCACATCGCGTCCATGTTCAACCAGCCGCTTCGCCTTCTCGATGACCATCTCGGCCACCTGGACGTGACGCGAGGCCGGCTCATCGAAAGTCGAGGAAATCACCTCGCCGTTCACCGAGCGCTGCATGTCGGTCACCTCTTCGGGCCGCTCGTCGATCAGCAAAACGATGAGATAGCTTTCGGGATGATTGGCCGTGATCGAATGGGCTATGTTCTGCAGCAGCACCGTCTTGCCGGTGCGCGGCGGTGCGACGATCAGTCCGCGCTGGCCCTTGCCAAGCGGCGCCACCAGATCGATGACCCGTGCTGACAGGTCCTTGGTTTCCGCATTTTCGATTTCCATGTTGAAGCGCTCATTGGGATAGAGCGGCGTCAAATTGTCGAAATGGGTCTTGTGCTTGATCTTCTCCGGATCATCAAAATTGATCGTGTTGACCTTGAGAAGCGCGAAATAACGCTCGCCTTCCTTCGGGCCGCGAATCGGCCCCTCAACCGTATCGCCGGTCTTCAGCGAAAAGCGCCGGATCTGAGACGGTGAAATGTAGATATCATCCGGCCCGGGAAGATAATTCGCGCTGGCCGACCTCAGGAACCCGAATCCGTCCTGCAGGACCTCGACAACCCCTTCGCCGATAATCTCCGTATCCTGCTCCGCAAGACGCTTGAGAATGGCGAACATCAGCTCCTGCTTGCGCATCGTGCTGGCGTTTTCGACGTCCACGCCCTCGGCAAAGGTGACCAGATCCGTCGGGGTCTTCGCCTTCAGGTCCTGAAGTTTCATTTTTTCCATTTGTTTTGTCCCTGGGGGATGCGGTCTTGTCGCCGCACGATTGCGTGCATCGTTCGATTGTAAGGAGATGGTACTCGGAAAGGCTGCGGCCATCATGTCGGACCGCTTGGAAGGAAGCTGCCTTTCCTTCGGGGTCGGGAAACCCGCCTGCTACATAACCCATGCGCAAGCCGGTTTCAAGCAGCGCTTTATTGTGTCGGCACCCGTCGCCGGCAGCACTCCTGCTAGAACGGCTTCACGATGACCAGAATGACCACGAGAATCATCAGAACGGTCGGCACTTCATTGGCAAAGCGGTAGAACCTCGTCTTGCGCTTGCGCTCATCGGCTGCGAATTCCTTCACCCATTTTGCCGCAAAACCGTGAAAAGCCGAAAGCAGCAGCACCAGAAACAGCTTGGAAACAAACCAGCCCTCCTGCCAGGCTTCCAGCAGCACCATCAGCCAAAGACCGAAAATCCAGCTGGCGATCATTGCCGGCGTCATGATTGCCTTCAGCAGTCGGCGCTCCATCACCTTAAAGGTTTCCGATGTCTCCGATCCCGGTTCGGTTTCGTTGTGATAAACCATCAGCCGGGGCAGATACAAAAAACCGACCATCCAAGAGATAACCGATATCAGGTGCAGAACCTTCACCCACTCATACATCGCTCACTCCCGCATTCCGCCTTTTTATCATCAGCCCCGGACCCGCTTCAGCAGCTGTTCGACATGTGCAACAGGCGTGTCCGGCGTGATGCCGTGGCCGAGGTTGAAAACATGCGGGCCGCTCCCCAGCGCCGCACAAACTTCATCCACGCCTTCATCCAGCGCCCTGCCGCCGGCAACCAGTCTTGTAGGATCGAGATTTCCCTGCACTGGAACCTGCTTCTGCAACTCCTGCGCAAATCCGGGCGGCACCGTCCAGTCCAGCCCGATGGCCGTCACGCCAGTCTTTTCCGCATAGCCCCGGTAATTCATCCCTGCGCCCTTGGGAAACCCGATGATCCGGGCATCCGGGATTCTGGCCCGCACCGATTCAACGATCCGCTTCACCGGCCCCACGCAATGCCGTTCGAATCCGGCCGGATCGAGAACCCCAGCCCAGGAATCGAAAATCTGCACCGCATCCGCTCCGGCCTCGAACTGCCTGACCAGATAATCCGCCGAACGGTCGGCAAGCACATTGAGCATCGCTTTAAATGCTTCACCGTGACGATGGGCAAACAGCCGAGCCGGCGCCTGGTCGCTGGTGGAATGCCCGGCTATCATGTAGGTCGCCACGGTCCATGGAGCACCGCAGAAACCCAGTAGCGTGGTTTCATCCGGCAGAGCCGACCGTATCCCCGCGACAGCTTCCAGAACCGGCTGAAGCCTTCCCGCAAGCGTTTCCCATTCCGCATTGCCGGAGATGAACCCGTCCACTTCCTCAATGGAGATCGGCTCGAGGATCGGCCCCCTGCCTTCCTCGAAGCGCACCTTGCGCCCCATTGCATCGGGAATGACCAGAATATCGGAAAACAGGATCGAGGCATCAAAGCCAAACCTGCGGATCGGTTGCATCGTAACTTCGATGGCAAGTTCCGGCGAATAACACAGATCGAGAAAGCTCCCTGCCTTCTTCCGGGTTTCTCGATACTCCGGCAGATACCGTCCTGCCTGCCGCATGATCCATACTGGAGGTACGGTATGCCGCTTCCCGTCCAGAACCTCGATCATCTTTCGTGACTGACTCTTTTCCACAGCGCTGCCTTATCTAAAGAATCCTGACGGTCTGGTTTTTTGATTCTTATTGCCTGTGAATAGCGGTAGTGGGCTTTTGTCCACAAGACGATATGAAGCAGGACGTAATTCCCGATGAACGTCCCTGTTGTCAATTCAGTCTGTGAAAAGTGAGGATAAGGCTAATAAATAATTAAAAACAAGAAGTTAGATTTAAAGACATGTGGTCTCCTTTGTGGAAATTCCCTCGCTAAACCTGAACAATCGGATCTATCCCCGATCTTAACAGCCTGTCGGCATTACTCTCCCGTCCGGCAATTCCGGCAAGGAATCGGCCGATCCGGACATATTCTCCCGCTGCGGCTTTGCTCTTGCCGGATTTCGAAAGCTTATCCACATAGGGACTGGATAACCTGCCGCCGGCGAAATCGCCGGCTGACAAGCAACAGACGGACGGCATGCCCCACAGCCAGCGCTATTTCCACCTTCATCTGATCTCCGATTCCACGGGAGAGACGCTGATCGCCGCGAGCCGTGCCGTCACCTCCCAATACGGGACCACTCATGCCATCGAGCATGTTCACCCCATGGTGCGCAGCCGTCAGAAGCTCGACGAAATCATAACCGAACTCGACAGCAAGCCGGGCATCGTTCTCTTCACCATCGCAAACGAGGCGCTGGCCCAGGAATTGACCGAGCAATGCAAACAGATGGGAATCCCCTGCGTTTCCATCCTCGAGCCGATCTTTCAGGCCTTCCAGTCCTATCTCGGTGCGCCTTCCTCGCGCAAAACCGGCGCCCAGCATGAACTCAATGCCGAATATTTCAGCCGCATTGATGCGATCAACTTCACCCTGATGCACGACGACGGCGCCCTGCCGGACAATCCCGAAGAAGCCGATGTCATCCTGCTCGGCATCTCCCGCACATCGAAAACCCCGACGGCGATCTACCTGGCAAACCGCGGGCTGAAAATCGCCAATGTGCCGCTGGTTCCAGGTATTCCGGTTGACCCGGCGATCATAAAGGCAAAAAGACCATTGAAAGTGGCTCTGGTCGCAAGCACGGAGCGCATCTTTCAGGTCCGCCAGAACCGGGATCTGGGCGATATCCCGACAGCCAGCACCCTGGCCTACCGCGACCGCGCCTCGATCGCCGAGGAACTGGCAGCCACCCGCAAACTGTGCAAACAGCATGGCTGGCCGATGATCGATGTCACCCGACGGTCGATCGAGGAAACCGCTGCCGGCATTCATGCCCTCTGGCACGAGCACAGTCACAAACCGCCCATATCCGCCGGCAGCCGCTGAACGGCACTTGAATTGCAGCTGCCGTTCCGCGAAAAGGCGGGGAGCGTTTCCCGATCCAAAACCACAATCGTGCAGATGACCCTCGTTCTTGCTTCCTCCAGCCCGTTCCGCGCGACCCTGCTCAAAAATGCCGGGCTCGTCTTTGAAGCTGTGGCAGCAAGAATCGACGAACGGGCCGTCGAGCAGCCCCTGCTGGAAGCGGATCTGCCGCCGGGCGACATCGCCGAAGTGCTGGCCATTGCCAAGGCGGAAAACGTCAGTCCGGCAAGGACCGGCGCGCTGGTCATCGGCAGCGATCAGGTGCTTTCCCTCGACGGGGAAATTCTCCACAAGGTAGCGGACATGGAAGGCGCCCGGCGGCGACTGCTGCAATTGTCCGGAAAAACCCACCATCTCGATTCGGCCATTGCGCTTGTCCGCGACGGAGAAGTCTTGTGGAGCCATGTGGAACGTGCCGCCATCACCCTGCGGCACCTGTCGCCGGAGTTTGTCGGCCGCCATCTCGCCGAAGCCGGTGAAACGGTTCTCTCAAGCGTCGGTGCCTATCAGATCGAAGGCGTCGGCGTTCAGCTGTTTGAAAAGATCGAGGGCGATTTCTTCACCATCATGGGGCTTCCCCTGCTTGCGCTGCTTGCAGAACTGCGCCGCCTTGGCGCGCAGGAGGGCTGACCGGGATGACAGCTTCCGCAACAGGAAAAAAGCACGGGCCGGCAGCCTTTGTCTGCGGATGGCCGGTAGCCCATTCGCGTTCGCCGCTGGTGCACGGTTACTGGCTTGAAAAATACAGCCTTGCCGGCAGCTATGAAAAGATACCCGTGGAGCCGGGCACGCTGGCCGCCCTGTTCGACCGGGTACGGTCCGGCGAATTCGTCGGCGGCAACGTCACTCTTCCCCACAAGGAGGATGCATTGAAGCTGGCCGACAAGGCCGATACCGCGGCAACCGTCATCGGCGCGGCGAATACCGTCTGGATGGAAGACGGAAAGCTCAACGTCACCAATACGGACTGGTTCGGTTTT
>JAMLIH010000126.1 GCA_023954255.1 Phyllobacteriaceae bacterium
GAGGTGCACCGGAATGATGGCCCGCGTGCGCGGCGTGATCAGCTGCTCCAGACGGGCGGGATCGAGCGTGCAGTGGGTGTCCTCGATATCGGCGAGGACGGGCATCGCACCGGTCAGCTCGATCGCCGCGACGGTGGCCACGGCAGTGTGCGAAACCGTGATGACCTCATCGCCCGCACCGATGTCGCAGGCCTTGAGCGCCAGGTGCAGCGCCTCGGTCCCGCTGCCCACGCCGACTGCATGGCCGACGCCGACATAAGCGGCGAACTCCTGCTCGAACGCTTCCTCCTCGCGGCCGAGCACGTACCAGCCGGACTCCAGCACCGCATGGATCGCGGCGTCGATTTCCGGCTTGTGCGCCAGGTACTGCGCCTGAGGGTTGCCGCACAAAATCATGCGCTGACCTGCACCTTCGGCACGTAGTTGATCCACTTGCCGCCGGCATCGCGGAATTTCTGCTCCTTGGCCATGATCTCCTCGGCATGGTTCCAGGCGAACAGCAGCGCGTAGTCGGGGTAGCGCTCCTGGAACGCGCTGTAGGGCCGCACCGGGATGTGGGCTCCCGGGCTGAACTTGCCCTGCTTGATCGGAGTGGTATCGCTGATGAACTCGACCAGGTCCGGCGTGATGCCGCAGTAGTTCGTCACCGTGGTGCTCTTGGAAGTGGCGCCGTAGCCGACCACGCGCTTGCCCTGGCGCTTGAGGTCGCGCAGGAGGGCCATCAGCTCGTCCCGCGAACGCTCGATGTTGCGGCGCAGCTGATCATAGGTTTCCGGCCGATGCAGGCCGAGCGCCTCTTCCCTGGCGCGTTGCAGGGCGACAGCGGCCGACACCGGGCGTGCGCCCTTGTGGGCGATGACATAGCGCATCGAGCCGCCATGGACGTTCTGCGGCAGCACGTCGATCACTTCCAGGCCATGCTCGCCGAAAAGGTGGCTGACCGAGGCCACCGAGAAGTAGAAGGCGTGCTCGTCGTAGATCTGGTCGTACGAAGTCTTCTGCACGATGTCGCCCATGTAGGGGTCCTCGAACATCAGCACCCCGCGCGGCTTGAGCAGGATCCGGATGCCGGCGGCGACGGAATGCAGATAGGGGATGTGGCACATCACGTTGGCGCCGAGGAAGGCATCGGCCTGGCCGAGCTCGGCCACGATGCGGCGGGCGAGATCCTCGTTGAAGAATTCCGAGATGGTCCGGATGCCCTTGCCGCGCGCCACCTCGGCGACGTTGGCCGAGGGCTCGATGCCCAGATGGCGCACGCCGGCGCGGGCGAAATTCTGCAGCATGATCCCGTCGTTGCTGCCGATCTCCACGACGAAAGGATCGGACGGATCGAGGTAATCCTTCATCACGCCTTTCGCGAAGCGCTGGAAATGCTCCGCCATGCGCACCGAGGTCGACGAGAAGAAGGCATAGTTCTCATGGAACATCTTGCGCTCATCGACGAGTTCGGTCAGCTGCACCATCTTGCAGTGCGGGCAGAACGCCGTCCCGAGCTCGAAGAAATATTCCTCGGGGTACTGCTCGGGAGTGAGGAAGCCATTGGCAATCGGCATCTTGCCGAAGGACATGAATGGCTCGATCGGGGTATTGCAGATCAAGCAGGGTTTCAATTGAGATCCTTCCTGTTTCATCGGGGTTTGACACGCCGGAAAAGCCAGCCGCGCAGCTCGCATTGCTCAGGCGCACCTTTTACGTAAGGTCGATCGCCGATCTCGAATTCGCGCTCAATCACGAAGCCGAGCGATTCAACAAAATCGAGAACACTCGCGCGGTTGAACTGCCAATGCAGCATTACCGAGCCATAAACGCGTTGCACTGCCGCGAAGGTCTGAGCTCGTTCAACGACAGGCAGCCGTGTTAAGTTGAGCCAATCGCTGGCGGCACCGGCAATCCGCCGCAACTGCCCTTCCCAGTCTTGTGCGTATTGTAACGAGCCGCTAAGCATGACGACATCGTATTTCCTGCTTAGGCAGGCCTCGTCACTGTACCAGCTGGCCTCAGGCACCGCCTGGCGCCCCGCGGCCGCGAGCACAGCGGTTTCCTTGCAGTGATAATCGATTGCTATTTCCGGGAGTGCTGCCTTGGCAACATAACAATAGTAGCCAAGGCCGCTACCCCAATCCAGGACAGACAAGGATGTCTTGCAGTGTGCCGCCCGGGCCAGCACATAGGCAAAGCTGACATGCAAGTTATGCTGGTGCCCCGTCCCAAGCGGACCGCCTTTTTGCAACAGCCGAAAGGACTCTGCATTTTCCGCTCGTGTCGCTTCGACCACGCTTTCGGCATTCCAACCCGGTGCCGCACCCGCAATGAGACTCTCGTCCCAACCCCGGGGGGAATACTCGAGCGCAGCAACAGGTGGGTTCAGCCGTCGGTGCAACCCCCTTATCGATTCCGTAACCAAAGGGGGGAGCACGCCAATCACGAGCTGCTTGATCCTGGAATGCCCCATTTCAGCTTCTTCCCGCCTGGACGGACCGTGCCGGCGCCGTGTCACGCATAAAGGGATATCTTTCGAAATCGATGAATTGGGTGCGGTCGGGGTCATTCAGAAAGCCCGACAAGACATCGATCTGGTGCATGAGGGCGCCATCGTCCGCGCATTGCATCATCTCGGCAGCGTCGGCCAGCACCTTGGGCGGGGTTATCTGCACTATCTGCCGGTAATCGTAGCGCGGACAGAACAGGTAGCTCGTGCTATGCACCATCGGCAACTCGAAGTACATCACGATCTTGGCCGCCTTGATTTGATCTTCCGTAAGCCTGTCAAGCCGATCCAGTTTGCGCAGACAGGCCTCGTATTCGTCCGCAGTTTCCGGTTCAAGCGTGAAGCCAAAACCACTATAAGGGCTTTCGCCTGCGAGCAAACAGGGAATACCGACACAGGCGTATTCCATGCCCGCTGTGCCCAGGCAGGTAACGATCACGTCCGCAAGAAAGCGAATCGACAGCGCATTGAAATCAGCGTCGGCATCGAGGAATACGATGTTCGGCTTGGACACCTTGGCGAACATGGCATGCAGATCCACGTCCTTGACCGGGTAAAGGCTTGCCGCCGGATGTTCCTTGAACACCCAGTTCACAGAATCAACCGTTTGGGCAATCTGCAGCGTCCGTTCGAACCAGTCGAAATAGTCCTGAAACGCCAGAGGCCGCGCAAAGTGAGAATGAGGATGGTCGTTGAATGCATGGAGCATCACGAAAGCCGTCTTCTTGTTCGGGTCGAGCCCGGTGGACTGACAGAAATCCTCACGGCGCTCGAAGAAACGCTTGTTCCGATTGAAGGCCAGTTCCACCGCGATATGGCTTACACGCTGGTTGTGCCGCTCGTCCAGGTATGCGTTTGCCATCGGCAGAACCACATCGTCGGGCAGGCTCATCATGCGTTCGAAATGGTGCCGCTCGGGCTTGGCGGGATAAAACCCCACATCGGCAGAGCTCCGGTATTTCTGAACAAGAATCTCGTGCGAACCGACACGATTGATGACTTCGATCCCGCTTTTCAGGAGATACCGGCTGAAGGTGCCGCCGAACATGCCAATCGTGTGCGCCACGACAAACGAGTCAAGCCGGTAGCGCCTGACGATGTCGTTGATGATGTGGCGGTGCCGAAAGAAATGATGCAGTACCGACAAGACATCCGAATCGACCTTCCTTAGCGTCGCGTAGCCCCGCACCAGCGTGTTGTCGTAGATGATGTCGCCGAACTTGATGCCGTCGATCCGGAATTCGAGGATGTCGCGGGGCGTCCGCAGCCTGGTCCATGCCCGCCACGCGAGGAACAACGTCCAAAGCCATGCCAGCAGGTAGCGCGGGCTGGTGGTATAGATAAAGCACGCATCCGGATGGTAGGACGCCAACACGCGCCGGGTCGAGCGGTCGCGCAAGCCGTTCAGCAGATAGATCGGCCGCAGGTGCCGCGCCTGGCAGACGATCGCGCCGAACGAGGCGTTGCACAGGTTGATGATCGGATTTTCGGAGGCTTCTATCAGGACATAACGGTCGTTTTCCCGCCCACCGGCAGACGGCCGGAAACGCTTCCAGAAGGCGCGATTGACCTCGACAAAGCGCTGCTCCCCTTCGCTGGGCACGAAAGATCCGAGATAGTTCCTGATGCGACGCAGTATTCTCTTTAGCATGTGGGGCAAACCGTCGGCGCATCAGCCAGCCGGGGATTTCCATGAATCTCTGAACAGGGCCGCGTAAACGATGTCGACTTCCCGGCCCTCGACGAGGGTCTGGCGCACGCGCCGGCCGTCCTCGGCCATTCCGGTCGCTCTCATGAGAGCCAGCATCGCCGCATTGGAGGCATAGGTGCCTGCCGTGATCTTGCGTATGCCCGCCTGCTCGAAGAGATAGCCGCAGACTGCAAGCCAGGCCTCGCGCGCGTAGCCCTGCCGCCAGGCTTCCTTGTTTCCGAGAAGGATGCCCAGATCGGCCACCTGATCATGCGGGTCGATGTGGGCGTTCATGTTGCCGATGTGCCCCAGCCCGCGCTCGCGCTCGACGATGGCCCAGAAGTAATGGGGCGTTCCGGCGTACGATTGCCAGTAGCCGCGACAGGACTCCAGCGTATGCGCCCGATGGCGCTGGGTGCTGTAGCGCACCACCTCGGGGTCGTTCAGCCACCCGACATAGTGTGGGGTCAGGAACCGCTCGGAGAACGGCACGATGCTGAGTCGGCGGGCTGTGATTTCCGGTGATTCGCTCATGGCCGCAGCATCTTGCCGC
>JAMLIH010000127.1 GCA_023954255.1 Phyllobacteriaceae bacterium
TGCCGGGCCTATCGGCGGGAAACGTTGGCGATTTCCAGAATGCAGCCGGCCGCATCGACCTTGCCCGGATGCTCTACCAAATCGAATTTCCAACCGCCACGACAATCTTCGATTTCGCGGCGGAAATCACGGCCTTTCATGAACAGGGCAACCCGGTCGCCGGTAAGATACTCCCCTGTCCATTCGAGCAGGCGGGTCAGCGGCGCCAGCGCCCGGGCGGTGACGATCCCGGCTGCCTCGATTTGTTCCGCAGCCGACTCGATACGGCAGTTGAACACCTGTACCGGCACGGCCATCTGTGTTGCCGCTTGCCGCAGAAAGGCGCTTTTCTTCTGGTTTGATTCCACCAGTCGAACCTCCGCCCCCGCTTCATCGCCCAGCGATGCCGCGATCACCAGACCGGGAAATCCCCCGCCGCTGCCGAGATCCGTCCAGGAGCGTGCTTCCGGCTTGAGCGTCACAAGCTGCAAACTGTCCGCCACATGCCGCTCCCAGAACTCCGGCAGGGTGGCCGGAGAGACCAGATTTGTCTTTGCCTGCCATTTCATCAGCAGATCGCGATAAAGCGCCAGACGATTCATGGTTTCACGTGAAACCGGATGGATTTCGTTCAGCCGGCGGCGGACTGCCTCCATGTCTCTCGTCATCGGCACGCAACTCCGCCGGAGCAAGCCGTCTCAGCCATTTGCCCGCCATGCATCCGGCCCGTTCTCGACCGGACCGGAGAGCACTGCATTGCGTTTCAGATGCGCCAGAATGAGAGTGATGGCTGCTGGCGTCATCCCGTCGATTCGCGATGCCTGACCCAGATTCTGTGGCCGGATGAGTTCCAGCTTCTGACGCAGTTCCGTCGAAAGACCGGACAGGTGCCCGTAGTCGAAATCCCCCGGAATGGCGCGGGCCTCTTCCCGGCGAATGGCGTTGATGTCGCTTTCCTGCCGCGCCAGATAGACTGCATAGGACGCATCGATCTGCACCTGCTCGGCGACCTTCCGGTCGAGGTGTCCGAGCTGCGGCCAGATCGCCGCAAGCCGGTCCAGATCGATATCCGGATAGGCCAGCAGATCATAGGCGCTGCGGCGCACCCCGTCCTGATTGATTTTCAGGCCGCAGGAAACGGCCTCGCTGGGCGTAAGGGTCAGCGCCTTCAATTCCGCGCTGCACGCTTCCAGGGCCGATTTCCACGCATTGAACGCCGTCCGGCGCCCTGTCCCGACACAGCCGGTTTCCATACCCATCGGCGTCAGCCGCTGATCGGCGTTGTCGGCCCGAAGGCTGAGCCGGTATTCGGCCCGTGAGGTGAACATTCGGTAGGGCTCGCTCACCCCGCGGGTGACAAGATCGTCGATCATCACGCCGATATAGGAGCTCGTGCGGCTGAACAGGACAGCATCGCCGCCGCCGGCAAGTCGCGCCGCATTGAGCCCGGCCACCAGCCCCTGGGCGGCAGCCTCCTCATAGCCCGTCGTTCCGTTGATCTGTCCCGCAAGAAACAGGCCCGGCAAGCGCCGCGTTTCCAGCGTGGGCTTCAATTCACGCGGATCCACATGGTCATATTCGATGGCGTAGCCAGGCTGCAGGATCACAGCCTTTTCCAGACCGCCAATCGTGGCGATGAACGCTGCCTGCACATCCTCCGGCAGGGAAGTGGATATCCCGTTGGGATAGACCGTATCGTCGTCCAGCCCCTCCGGCTCCAGGAAAATCTGGTGGCTGTCCTTGTCGCCGAACTTGACGATCTTGTCTTCGACCGACGGACAATAACGCGGCCCGACACCTTCGATCTGGCCGGAGTACATGGCGGACTTGCCGAGATTGTCGGCAATGATCGCATGAGTCCGCGCATTCGTGCGGGTAATGCCGCATTCGACCTGCGGATTGGGAAGCCTTTCGGTAAGGCTGGAGAACGGCACGGGATCGTCATCGCCCGGCTGCATCTCCACTGCGGACCAGTCGATGGTCTTTCCGTCAAGCCGCGCCGGCGTGCCGGTCTTGAGCCGGCCAAGAACAAATCCCGCCTTCTCCAGTGTCGCCGAAAGCCCGGTGGATGGCGCTTCCCCCATCCGGCCCGCAGGTATCTTTTTGTCGCCGATATGGATCAGCCCGCGCAGGAACGTGCCCGTGGTCAGGATAACAGCGGCAGACCGCA
This sequence comes from Phyllobacteriaceae bacterium, assembly GCA_023954255.1. Classification (GTDB taxonomy): domain Bacteria; phylum Pseudomonadota; class Alphaproteobacteria; order Rhizobiales; family Rhizobiaceae; genus Salaquimonas. The sequence continues at coordinate 2,150 of JAMLIH010000127.1, forward strand.
GTTCGCGGCCATCCTCACAGATGACACCGCATACCCTGCCCTGATTAACGACAAGATCGCCGACGCCGCCTTCGATGATATCGAGGTTTTCCTGCTCCGCCAGTGCCGCCTGCATGGCAAGCCGGTAGAGTTTGCGGTCGGCCTGTGCCCTGGGGCCGCGTACGGCCGGTCCCTTGCGGCGGTTGAGCAGCCGGAACTGGATACCCGCCTGATCGGCAACGCGGCCCATGACGCCGTCCATCGCGTCGATCTCGCGCACAAGATGACCCTTGCCAAGTCCGCCAATGGCCGGATTGCAGGACATCACGCCGATCGTATCCGCGCGATGGGTCACCAGCGCCGTAGAGGCACCCATGCGCGCAGCCGCAGCCGCAGCCTCGCAGCCGGCATGGCCGCCGCCAATCACGATGACATCATAATCCTTCCGCATGGCGGAGTTCCGCAGGTTTCTTCGGTTTTGCCCGGAATACGCTTCTTGCACGGCTTGGCCGGTATCGATCCGGCCGCCACACTTTGATGGAATTGTTTCACGTGAATCCCGTTCCATCGCTTTGGCGGTCATAAAGCCTTTTTATCCGGCCGTAAAGCCGCCGGCTGATTGCGCGTTGACCAAAGCCCGATCAGCAAATTGTTTCACGTGAAACACGGTTTCCCGGGATGTTGCCGATGCCAAATTGTTTCACGTGAATCATTTGCCGACACAGAACTCGGCAAAGATCACATCCAGCAGCTCCTCCGGATCGATCCTGCCGGTCAGCCTGCCCAGACACTCACCGGCAAGCCGCAGCTCCTCTGCTGCCAATACCCGGTCCTGTTCGAGTATCGGGCCGAATCGACCGAGATATGCCACCGCCTCGTCAAGCAATGCCTTCTGACGGCGGCGCGAAATCAGAATATCTTCGCCAGACGTCACTGCCCGCGCGCTTTCCTCGACATACCGAATGAACCCGTCCAGGCCAGCCGGCGAAACCGTGCTCACCTTCCCAGCAACATCGATTCCTTCAGCCGACTCCGAGGCCGTCAAATCAGCTTTCGACTGGAAGACTGCGACCTCACCCAGTTCTCTTCCCGGACTGGCGGGGGCATCCTTCGGCGACAACCAGATCACCAGATCGGCAGCCTGCGCTGCCTGACGGGCCCGTTCGACCCCGATGGCTTCCACCGTGTCCGTGCTCTCGCGAATACCGGCCGTGTCGAAAACGATCACAGCGAGGCCGTTGACGTCGACTCTCGCTTCCAGAACGTCGCGGGTGGTTCCGGCCACATCCGTGACAATGGCGATATCCCGCTTTGCAAGGGCATTGAGCAGGCTGGATTTCCCGGCATTGGGCGGGCCAACAAGCGCAACCCGAAAGCCCCGCCGGATGATCTCGCCCGCATGATATCCGCCGAGAACCTGTTCCATTTCCAGTCTAAGGCCGGATATCATCTCCCGGACCTCGGCAACCATGCTTTCGGGAACGTCCTCCTCATCGGCAAAATCGAATTCTGCCTCCAGCAGCGCTCTCGACCGCACCAAACTCTCCCGCCAGGCTGCGACGCGCCGGTGCATTTCATCCGATGCCAGACGCACCGCCAACCTGCGCTGCGCCTCGGTTTCGGCTGCCAGCAGGTCGGCCAGTCCTTCGATCCCGGTCAGATCCATCTTGCCGTTTTCGAACGCCCGGCGGGTAAACTCGCCGGCCTCTGCCAAACGGGCGCCGCAATCCGTCAGAACAGAAAGGATCTTCCCGACGACCGCAGCCCCGCCATGCAGATGAAGTTCGCAGACATCTTCGCCGGTATGGCTGTTGGGGCCCGCAAACCAGCAGACCATGCCCCGGTCGATCACCGACCAGTCCGCCGGATCGATAAAGCCCGTCGTTTTCAATTCGGAAGGATTCTCAGGAAATCGCGAACTTACTTGCTGGCCAAGTTCCAGCGCCCGCGGTCCCGACATCCGCACGATCGCGATACCGCTCGGCAGCGATCCCGTCGCAAGCGCTACGATCGTCTTGAGATCCTCGGAACCGCCTTTTCCCGTCATTCCGGTACTTCCCCCGGAGATTTCACCGGCTTCCTCCGTATCGCTTCCGAATCCATCACGGATGTTTCGGATACGAATCGGATGAAGCGATCGGCTACGTATTCATCGTATCGAAGAATTCGTGGTTGTTCTTCGTCTGCTTCAACTTGTCGATCAGGAACTCGATGGCATCGGTCGTTCCCATTGAGGAAAGAATGCGGCGCAGTACGAAAATCTTCTGCAGATCGGCTCTGGGCACCAGCAGGTCTTCCTTGCGCGTTCCCGACTTCAGGATATCCATTGACGGGAAGACACGCTTGTCGGCAACCTTGCGGTCCAGCACGATCTCCGAGTTGCCGGTACCCTTGAATTCCT
>JAMLIH010000128.1 GCA_023954255.1 Phyllobacteriaceae bacterium
TCGATCCTTTCCGCCGTCATGATCACCGCGATCTTCGGCCCCGGCGCGGTCAACGCCATCATCGCCATCGGCATCTTCAACATCCCGGTCTTCGCCAGGCTTACCCGCGGCGCTGCGCTATCGCTCTGGACGCGGGAGTTCGTTCTCGCGGCAAGAGTATCCGGCAAGGGAGCAGCCCGCATATCGCTGGAACACATCCTGCCCAACATCGCCAACCTGCTGATCGTACAGGGAACGATCCAGTTTTCCCTCGGCATTCTGGCCGAGGCCGGCCTTTCCTATGTCGGTCTTGGCGCCCAGCCTCCCATGCCGAGTTGGGGCCGCATGCTCTTTGAAGCCCAGACCATGATGGCGATCGCCCCTCACATGGCGATCTTTCCGGGCCTGGCAATCATCCTCACCGTATTGGGCCTAAATCTGATGGGCGATGGCCTGCGCGACGCGCTAGATCCCAGACTCAGGGAAAGCAGATGAGTCTTCTGTCGGTCGAAAACCTTGCCCTTTCCATCAAGGGAAAGCCCATCCTCAAGGAGGTGGACTTCCGCCTCGAGCCGGGCCGCATCACCGGACTGGTCGGGGAGTCGGGCTCCGGCAAGTCGCTTACGGCGCTTTCGATCATGCAGTTGCTACCTACCGGCTCGCGCAGCACGGGCTCCATCCGCTTCGACGGAACCGAACTCCTCGACGCCGGTGAGGAAACCATGTGTGCGCTCCGGGGCGACGACATCGGCATGGTGTTCCAGGAGCCGATGACGGCGCTCAACCCCTTGAAAACCATCGGCGAACAGGTCGCCGAAGGCATTCGCATCCACACCGGCGCGGATAACCGCCAGGCGCAGGAACGGGCCGCCGCAATCCTAGACCGTGTCGGTCTGCCGCCAGCCCGCTTTCCCCTGTCCCGGTTTCCCCATGAGCTTTCCGGCGGCCAGCGACAGCGCGTCGTAATCGCCATGGCCTGCGCCCTGCGCCCGAAACTGCTGATCGCCGACGAGCCCACCACCGCCCTCGACGTGCTGGTGCAGGCACGCATTCTCGAACTGCTGAAGGAACTAGTCGCCGAAGACAACATGGCCATGCTGTTCATCAGCCACGATCTCGGCGTCGTCGCCGAACTCGCCGACGACATCGTCGTCATGCGCCATGGCGAGGTGAAGGAGTCCGGCCCCGCCGTAACCGTGCTGAAGAACCGCAAACATCCCTATACGGCGCAACTGGCCGAAGCTTCCAGCCATGTTCCCGCGCAATCAAAGTCATGGCGCGACGAACATAAGGACACCCCCCTGCTAAGGGTGGAGAACCTCGTCTGCGAATACCCCGGCCACCGGACCTCGCTGTTTGCCAAATCACCCCCGTTCCGCGCTGTGGACGATGTCAGCTTCGACATGGGTGACGGTGAAATCCTCGGCCTAGTGGGCGAATCGGGATGCGGAAAATCGACGCTGTCACGCACCGTTTTGGGCCTGATGCGCCCGGCGGGTGGCCGGATCCTGTCCAGGGGTGAAGCGCTCAACACGCCTGAAACCCTTGACACCAAACGCATCGTGCATCTGGCGCAGGCGGTCTTTCAGGACCCCTACGGCTCCTTCAACCCGCGCCATACCGCCGAACGGCTGGTTGCCGAACCGCTGTTTGTGGACCGCATCGCCTCCCGGGCCGAAAAACGCGACCGGGTGACCGAGGCGCTTGAAAGCGTCGGACTTTCCGCCGCCGATCTCGGTAAATATCCGCACGAATTTTCCGGCGGCCAGCGCCAGCGCCTTGCGATCGCCCGCGCCATCGTCAACCATCCAAGGCTCATCGTCGCCGATGAACCCGTTTCCGCGCTCGATGTTTCGATCCGCGCGCAAATCCTCGACCTGATCATCGAGCTTCGCGAACGCAAGGGCCTTGCCTGGCTGTTCATCAGCCACGACCTTTCGGTCGTTCATGCGCTTTGCGATACGGTGATGGTGATGCAGCACGGCAGGATCGTCGAAGCCGGTCCGGCAAAACAGCTCTACGCCGCACCGAAAGAGGCCTACACCAGGGAGCTGATTTCAGCGGCGCCCGATCTGGCCGCAGCCCTCGCCCGCCGAACGGAAGCCGAAAAGCCGCCACAGCGCGGAAAGTAGCCTGCCCGCGCAAGGCCCGGCGGTGATAGGGCACTTGTTCGGCACTGGCTCAGCTCGCCTTGCCGCTATCCTCTTCGCCCTTGCCGTCCAGCCCCAGCAGTTCCGCCGCGCGGGCAACCATGTTGATTTCGAACTCGTGGAATTCCTGGTCGGATAGCGAAATCGCCTTCATGTCTTCCAATATTTCCCGCCGCCTGGAAACCGGCAGCCTGCGAATGAGGCTCGTCAGCGGAAACAGCGAGGAATCCTCCTGGGCGATGCGAAGCACTTCCTGTTCGAAATGCATCAGTTCGTCCTCGCTGACATCGAGCGTGCGCGCCAGGAGATCGCGGAAATGCTGCAATTCCTGCGCCCTTATGCGCCCGTCGACAAGAATGACCCGATAATAGAGGACCGCGACTGCCGTGCGGGTATCCTCGCGCGTGAATTCGATGGACTCCGCCGGTCCTCCCAGCTTGTCCAGCAGATGCTTGACAGAAGCATACAAGATTTCGCCCCTTGTTTTTGGTCGGAACCTACACGCAACCACAGATTTCAGCAAGAGAGGCACAGGCCCGGCTCGCCCGTCGGGACCGGAAACCGAAAAACCGACTATCGCCAGGCAAAAGCCGGGAAATAGTCGGTTTTGAGACGCTACAATGCCGGGTTCGCCGGCCAACTGTATTGCCCCGGTACGCAGTACCTGATCCGGGGGTCGCTCCGGTAAGTCCCGGAACCGCATTGAGTTTTAGGCGAATAGTGTAAACAGGCAGTTAGAATTGGGTTACGGCATGATTAACGGCGGTTTTTTTTGGCCCTGAAATCGAAAAAACAAACCGCCGCAACCACGCGCACTTTCCCTTGCGCCTCTTCGGCCCGATTTTCGGCACTTCCCCACCTCATATTCAGCTATCCGGGCGGCAAAATCGCTTGACCGGCGGGCAAAGGAAAAATAAATATAAAGAAATCTTTATATCCTCATATCACTTGGATCTTCGCGATGGATTTGCTCTCCCGCCTGCTTGAAGAAAAAGGCGTCCTGCTTGCCGATGGCGCAACCGGCACCACCCTGTTCGAGATGGGTCTTTCCTCCGGCCATTCGCCGGAATTCTGGAATGATGAAAAGCCGGAGAACATCCGCAAGCTGCACCAGGATTTCGTCGATGCCGGCAGCGACATCATCCTGACCAACACCTTTGGCGGCAATCGCCACCGCCTCAAGCTGCACAACGCCCAGGATCGGGTCTTCGAACTCAACGAGAAGGCCGCCAGGATCGCCCGCGAAGTCGCCGATGCCGCGGGACGCCCCGTCGTGGTCGCGGGCTCGGTAGGCCCGACCGGGGAATTGCTGGTTCCCCTTGGCGCTCTGACCAAGGAAGAGGCAAAACAGGCCTTCATCGAGCAGATGGAGGGGCTCAAGGCAGGCGGCGTCGACGTCATCTGGATCGAGACCATGTCCGCCGTCGACGAAATCGAGGCGGCCGCGGCAGCTGCGGTTGAAGTCGGTATGCCCTATGTCATCACCGCTTCCTTCGACACGGCAGGCAAGACCATGATGGGCCTCGCCCCCGCCAGCATGCCCGCGACACTGGCCGGCCAGGCCACTGCACCCGTTGCTGTCGGCGCCAATTGCGGCGTCGGTGCATCCGATCTGCTTTCCTCGGTTCTCGACATGACCGCTGCCGATCCTTCGGCGGTCGTCGTTGCCAAGGCAAATTGCGGCATTCCCGAAATCCGAGGCGACAAGGTCGTCTATACCGGCACGCCGGAACTGATGGCCGACTACGTGCGCCTTGCCGTCGACTCGGGTGCCAAGATCATCGGCGGCTGCTGCGGCACAACGCCCGAGCACCTGCGCGCGATGCGAGAGGCGCTCGAGACCCGGCCGATCGCGCCGGAACGCCCGACGCTCGAGGAGATCGAGGCGAAGCTCGGCGGGTTTTCCTCGGAGAGCGACGGCACCCATGTCTGCGGTCACGGCGCCCATGCCCCGAAGCAGCGCGAACGGCGCGGCCGCCGGCGCCGGAGCGAGTAGCACCGCGGGCGGCCCGGCCCCGGAATGGCCCGCTGCGTCACGACCAAAAGGAAAGCGGACCACAACGATCCGGCCAGATCGCGCCGGCCCCTGCCCCAGCGTCGCGCCTCTCGGCCGGGCCCTTTTCTCCCACCCCCGGCGACCCTAAGTGAATCCCATGCCCACTGCTCGCTACCTGCTCCTGCTGTTTCTCGTCATCGCCGCCGGCGGGGCGACCGTCTGGGTCGGCTGGGCCGCGGCCCGGGCGGGCCAGCTCGATGGCCAGGTCCTGATGGCGATGATGCCGCTGGTGATGCTCGCAGCGATCGCCTGGCGC
>JAMLIH010000129.1 GCA_023954255.1 Phyllobacteriaceae bacterium
AGTTTCAGGACAATTTCCGGCCGACGCAGTCGACCCAGGCGCGCCTGGTGCGCCGCCTGCGCAGGGCCGGCACGGCAAAAGCCTTCATCGGCGCGGGCGCCGAGGATGTCGCCATGATCGCCCGCAATTCGGCGGAGCTTGAAATCCCGCTTGAGATCGCGGCCGGCGATGCACTTTCCGTCCTGCCCTTCCTGCCGCAGGAGCAATGGCCGCCGGACGGACTGCATGCCGTGCTCGCCCGTCACGAGGTTGCCGCCACCATTCCGCAACAACTCGCAGCAAAGCTGGAACAGGCGGAGATCGATCCCGAACCCTATGCGCTGGCCGGTTATCAGGCGATGGAAGTTGCCCTTCAGGCGCTTCAACCCGGCGCAACCGATACGGCAGGCCGGCTCAATGGGGAGACCTTTGCCACCGTCCTCGGCCCGGTAAGGTTCGACGAAACCGGCGCCAATACCATCCCCGTTCATACCCTGTTTGAATGGCGCGGCGGCGCATTCGAGGAGATTGCGCCATGAGCGGGGGAAAAAACAACCTGATCACCGATGTCGAAGGGCTTGCCGTTGGCAATGCCAGCGACGGGAAGGCCAAGACCGGCGTCACCGTCCTGGTATGCGGCAGGCCCGCCACGGCATCCTGCCACGTCATGGGCGGCGCGCCCGGCAGCCGCGATACCGACCTGCTTTCGCCGGAGAATACCGTCGGCGAGGTCGATGCGGTTTTCCTGTCGGGCGGATCCGCCTTCGGCATCGATGCCGGCGCCGGCGCCATGGCCGCGATGAAGGAAATGGGCCGGGGCTTCCAGGTCGCGGACCAGCGCATACCCATCGTGCCCGGCGCCATCCTGTTCGACATGATCAACGGCGGGAACAAGGACTGGGGGCAGTACCCGCCCCATCGCGAACTGGGGTATCAGGCGGTCAGGGCGGCCGGAAAGACCTTCGATCTCGGGAGCCACGGCGCAGGCGCCGGCGCATTGGTGGCGGGCCTCAAGGGCGGGCTAGGCTCGGCCTCCGGCGATCTGTCTGGCGGCGGCACCATCGGCGCGCTTGTTGCCGTCAACGCGCTCGGCAATCCCTGTGTCGGCAATACGAAACACTTCTGGGCAGCACCCTTTGAACAGGAAAGCGAATTCGGCGGCCTCGGCCTGCCGCATCCCCTGCCGCCGGACGCCAAAGGCCTCAAGATCAAGTTTCGCGACAAGGTCGCAGCCGGCACCAACACCACCATCGCCGTCATTGCCACCGATGTGACGCTGACCAAGGCGGAATGCAAGCGGCTGGCGATCGCTGCCCATGACGGCTTTGCCCGCGCCCTCTGGCCCGCGCACACGCCGCTTGACGGCGACATGATCTTCGCCGTCTCGACGGGCGCAAAACCCGCTCCTGCCATGGAGGACTGGATCGATCTCTGCGCACTTGCTTCATCCACCATGGCCCGCGCCATCGCCCGTGGCATTTACGAGGCAAGCCCTCATGAAAACGACATTTTTCCTTGCTGGAAAGACAGTTGAGGCAGGAACCGGAATCAGGAAGTGAGGACATCATGACCACCAGAACGACGATTCGCCACCTTGCAGGAAGACTTTTTGTTCTGTCCGCCCTTCTTGTGCTGTCAGCTGTGGCGCTCACTTCCCGACCGGCGTTCGCCGGCGACTATGCCGAGCGCGTCATCCTCGGATTTTCGGATGATGGCAGCCGCTTTGCCTTCGAGGAATACGGCCGGGAGGATGGCTCGGGCTTCGTCTATTCCAACATCTACATCATCGACACGGCTACCGATCAGTGGACCGACGGCGCACCCTATCGTGTCCGGATCGAGGAAGACACGCCCGACATCGAGGCCGCACGCGAGCAGGCACGGGCACAGGCGGCAGGCGCCCTGGCACAGATCGTTCATCCCGGCACGATGAGCGCCACCAATACGGTGTTCGAACTGCCGGCCGATTCCAAGCGCATGGCGGCACGGCCGTTCTGGTTTTCGCCGCGCGACGGCAGCGACGCGCTGGAATTCCGGCTCGTCACGCGGCACTTTTCCGGCGAGGAATGGTGCGTCGAGTTCGGCGGACCGGTCGGCTTCACCCTGCTGCAGATATCGAACACGCCGGGCGAGGCGACCCGCAAGATCCACGAGGACACATCCATACCGTCGAGCCGCGGCTGTCCGCTCGACTATCATTTTGCCGATATCGTCACCTTTTATCCGGGCGATGACCGGGAACTCATCGTGGCGGTGCTGATCCTGCTCGAAAAACGCGGTTTCGAGGGGCCGGACGGGCGCTATCTTGCTGTCACCACCCGCCTCGCACTCTGAATACACCCTGAATGCGCTCTGAATGCGCTCTGGGAAGTGGGAGCGCAAAGCGCGGGAAAACGCCGCATAACACGCCGGCCATGTTGTGATGGCGCCGCCAACCTGATAGCGCAACGCTTGAAAACCGCGTGCTCGCGCAGACTTCAACGAGGCTCCCATGGTTCCCCGCTATTCCCGGCCGGAGATGACGGCCATCTGGTCACCGCAATCGAAGTTCCGCATCTGGTTCGAGATCGAGGCCCATGCCGCCGATGCCATGGCAGAACTGGGTGTCATCCCCAAGGAAGCGGCAAGGACCATCTGGGACAAGGCCGGGGATGTGGAATTCGATGTAGCCCGCATCGACGAGATCGAGGCCGTCACCAAGCACGATGTCATCGCCTTTCTGACCCATCTGGCGGAAATCGTCGGGCCGGAAGCCCGTTTCGTCCATCAGGGCATGACCTCTTCCGATGTGCTCGACACCTGTTTCAACGTTCAGCTTGTAAAGGCGAGCGACCTGTTGCTGGCGCAGATGGACAAGCTGCTGGAAGCGCTGAAGAAGCGCGCCATGGAGCACAAGGACACCGTCACCATCGGCCGCTCCCACGGCATTCATGCCGAGCCCACGACTTTCGGCGTCAAGCTCGCACAGGCCTATGCGGAGTTTTCCCGCTGCCGCAAACGGCTTGAAAATGCCCGCGAGGAAGTGGCGACCTGCGCGATTTCGGGCGCCGTCGGGACCTTTGCCAACATCGACCCGGCAGTAGAGGAACATGTGGCGGCAAAGATGGGCCTCGTTGCCGAACCCGTCTCGACCCAGGTGATACCGCGCGACCGCCACGCCATGTTCTTTGCGACGCTGGGCGTCATCGCCTCTTCCGTCGAGCGGCTGGCGGTCGAAATCCGCCATCTGCAGCGCACCGAAGTGCTGGAGGCCGAAGAGTACTTCTCCCCCGGCCAGAAGGGGTCGTCGGCCATGCCCCACAAGCGCAACCCGGTGCTGACGGAAAATCTCACCGGTCTTGCCCGCATGGTGCGGGCCTATGCCCTGCCCGCCATGGAAAACGTCGCGCTGTGGCACGAGCGCGATATCTCCCATTCCTCTGTCGAGCGCATGATCGGGCCGGATGCCACGATCACACTCGACTTCGCGCTCGCCAGGCTGACAGGCGTCATCGAGAAACTGCTCGTCTATCCCGACAACATGATGGCCAATCTGAACAAGTTCCGCGGCCTGGTGCATTCCCAGCGCGTCCTGCTGGCGCTGACCCAGGCGGGCGTCAGCCGCGAGGACGCCTATCGCCTCGTGCAGCGCAACGCCATGCCGGTCTGGCGCGGCGAAGGCGACTTCCTGACGCTCTTGAAGAAGGACAAGGACGTCTCTGCGAAGCTCTCGGACAAGGAGCTCGAAGACCTGTTCGACCTCGGCTACCACACCAAGCACGTCGACACGATTTTCAGGCGGGTGTTCGGACGGGCGTGAGGTCTCGAAGCCTGATCGGCGCCTGACAAGAGACGCGCCTGCGCTATCTTCGCTCAGACACGAGGTCGGT
>JAMLIH010000013.1 GCA_023954255.1 Phyllobacteriaceae bacterium
AGTTCGCGAGGCAGCAGATCTCGCAGCGCTGGTGCCCTATGAGGGAATAGCCGACCGCTTTCTGCTCGATGCCAAGGCACCGGCGGGTTCCGACCTGCCGGGCGGCAATGGCGTATCCTTCGACTGGAGATTGTTGCAGGCGCTCGATACCAAAACCCCCTGGATGCTTTCAGGTGGCCTTGATGTGGAAAATATAGGTGAAGCACTGGCGGTTTCAGGTGCAACATCCGTCGATGTCTCGTCGGGCGTTGAAGCCGCACCCGGGCGAAAAGACATTGCAAAGATTGCCGCTTTCATTAAGACCGTGCGGGATATGCCGCCGGGCGGCAGAAATTACAACAAAGCCGCCGCCGGACAGCGCAGGAGTATGGTGCCGTGAACAAGCAAGCCCAGCCGAATTCTTTCCGTACAGGTCCCAACGAGGCCGGTCATTTCGGCATTTTCGGCGGCCGTTACGTTGCCGAAACCCTGATGCCGCTCATTCTGGAACTTGAAGAAGCCTACAAGGCCGCCAAGCAGGATCCGGAATTTGCCGCCGAGCTGGCCTACCTCAACAAGCACTACACCGGCCGCCCCTCGCCGCTTTATTTCGCCGAGCGCCTGACGGAGCATCTGGGCGGCGCGAAAATCTATTTCAAGCGCGACGAGCTCAACCACACCGGCTCGCACAAGATCAACAACTGCCTTGGCCAGATCCTGCTCGCCAAGCGCATGGGCAAGACGCGCATCATCGCCGAGACCGGTGCCGGGCAGCATGGCGTGGCATCGGCCACGGTTGCCGCCCGTTTCGGTTATCCCTGCGTCGTCTACATGGGCAAGACCGATGTCGAGCGCCAGTCGCCCAACGTCTTCCGCATGAAGCTGCTGGGAGCCGACATCGTGCCGGTGACCGCCGGCGCCGGCACGCTCAAGGATGCGATGAACGAGGCGCTGCGTGACTGGGTCACCAATGTGCAGGATACCTATTACCTGATCGGCACCGCAGCGGGTCCGCACCCCTATCCCGAACTGGTGCGCGACTTCCAGTCGGTGATCGGCAATGAGGTACGCGGCCAGTTGATGGAAGCCGAGGGCAGGGGACCGGACATGCTGATTGCCGCCGTTGGCGGCGGTTCCAACGCCATCGGCCTGTTTCACCCCTTTCTCGACGACAAGGATGTGAAGATCGTCGGTGTCGAGGCGGGCGGCCATGGACTGAAGGGCAAGGAACACTGCGCCTCGCTCACCGCCGGACGGCCGGGCGTGCTGCATGGCAACCGCACCTATCTGCTGCAGGACAAGGACGGCCAGATTTTCGAGGGCCATTCGATCTCGGCCGGTCTCGACTATCCCGGCATCGGTCCCGAACATTCCTGGCTGAAGGAATCGGGCCGCGTCGAATACGTGCCCATCATGGACGATGAGGCGCTGGAAGCCTTCCAGTTGCTGTGCCGTCTCGAGGGCATCATTCCGGCGCTTGAGCCCTCCCATGCGCTTGCCGAGGTCGTCAAGCGTGCACCGAAGATGAAGAAGAACCAGATCATCGTCATGAACCTTTGCGGCCGTGGCGACAAGGATGTCTTCACCGTCGGCAAGCATCTGGGCTTCGATCTCTGAGCATTGTGATGATCGAGTTTCACGTCACCTACGCATCGAAGGACGAGGCGGCGGAAATCGCCCGCGAGGCAGTCGAGATGCGCCTTGCTGCCTGCGTCAACCTGCTCGGCGAGGTGCGCTCGATCTATCGCTGGGAGAATGCGATAGAGGATGAAAGCGAAATCCTTGCGGTGTTCAAAACCTCGCGGGAAAAAGCGGGCGAACTGGCCGATTTTCTGGAAGTCTCCCACGCCTATAATGTTCCGGCCATCATCCGCCATGACAATGTCAGCGCCAATGCAGAATATGCGCGCTGGATCGAGGAAGAAACGAAAACCGCATGAAGACACGTATCGACACACGTTTCGCCGAGCTGAAATCGGAAGGCCGCCCGGCGCTGGTAACCTTCGTCATGGCGGGCGATCCCGACCATGATACCTCGCTTGAAATCGTCAGGGCGTTACCCTCCGCCGGCTCCGACCTCATCGAGATCGGCATGCCGTTTTCAGACCCCATGGCCGATGGACCAGCCATTCAGGCGGCAGGCCAGCGCGCGCTCAAGGGCGGCGAAACCCTGCGCAAGACGCTCTCGCTCGTCCGCGAGTTCCGCAAGGGCGACAAGACAACGCCCGTCGTGCTGATGGGCTACTACAATCCCATCTACATCATGGGTGTGGACGTGTTCCTGAAGCGGGCGAAAGCTGCCGGTGTCGACGGCCTGATCGTCGTCGATCTGCCGCCGGAAGCCGATGACGAGTTGTGCATCCCGGCCCAGGCTTCGGGCATCAACTTCATCCGCCTGGCAACCCCGACCACCGACGACAAGCGCTTGCCGAAAGTGCTGAACAATACATCGGGCTTTGTCTACTATGTCTCCATTACCGGCATCACCGGCGCTGCTGCGCCCGACCCGAAAATCGTTGCGAAATCGGTTGCCCATATCAAGGCGAAGACCGATCTGCCGATTGCCGTAGGTTTCGGCGTCAAGACTGCGGAACATGCCGCCGCCATCGGCAAGGGTGCTGACGGCGTGGTCGTTGGAACGGCGATTGTCAATGCGATAGAAAAGAGCCTCGGCCGCAAGGGCGAAGCAACGGCAAAGTCCGTGAAAGCGGTTGTCAAACTGGTGAGGGAACTCGCCAAGGGAGTTCGCTCGGTAAAACGCTAGGGGCATGGAGTTTCGCCGTGCCATTGGCGAATCCGCCCAGCCGTGCCTATCTATAAGCAACGACCTATAAGCAGTGACTGGCCGCCGCGCCTTGCCCAAACGGCGCAAAAGGGATAGTCCGGCCATCGCGGTCTTTCGGCCACAGCCTCGGGGCAAAGTAAGAATGAACTGGATTACCAATTACGTCAGGCCCAAGCTCAGCTCCTTTCTGCAGCGCAAGGAGATGCCTGAGAATCTGTGGATCAAGTGTCCGCAGACCGGGGAGATGATCTACCACAAGGACCTGGAAGCCAATATGGGCGTCATCCCCACGTCCGGCTACCATATGAAGATTCCCGCCAAAAAACGGCTTTCCTATTTCTTCGACAATGGCGAGTTTGAAACCCTGCCCCTGCCGCAGGTGGTGCAGGATCCGCTGAAATTCCGTGACCAGCGCAAATATGCCGACCGGCTGAAGGACAACCGGGCCAGAACCGGACTTGAGGATTCGATCGTCAATGCCGTCGGCAGGCTGCATGGCATGCAGATCACCGTCTGCATTCACGATTTTGCCTTCATGGGCGGTTCGCTCGGCATTGCGGCGGGCGAGGCGATCATCCGCGCTTTCGAGAAGGCAATCGAACTGAAATCGCCCCTGGTGCTGTTTGCCGCTTCCGGTGGTGCGCGCATGCAGGAAGGCATTCTCTCGCTGATGCAGTTGCCGCGTACCGTCGTCATGGTGGAGCGGCTGAAGGAAGCGGGTCTGCCCTACATCGTCGTGCTGACCAACCCGACGACCGGCGGCGTTTCGGCTTCCTACGCCATGCTGGGCGACATTCACATTGCCGAACCGGGCGCCGAAATCGGCTTTGCCGGCAAGCGTGTCATCGAGCAGACTATCCGCGAGCGCCTGCCGGACGACTTCCAGACCTCGGAGTATCTGCTCGAACACGGCATGGTGGACCTGGTCGTGCCGCGCAAGGAATTGCGGGAGACCATTGCCAATCTCCTGCACATCCTCATGAAGCAGCCGGCATTCGAGCACGACAAGATCGAGGAAGACCTGCCGCCGCTTCTGGCTCTTGCCAAAGAGCAGGAAGCAGCCGTTGAAGAAGCGCCCACTGAGACGGACGAACTGCCGGATGAAGCGGTTGCAGATATTCCCGCCGCCGATACGGAACCCGGTGAGGAAACGGCCGAAGACGGCAAATCCGCCTGACATTTCCCCGGAAAGTGGTCACAAGACACTTTCGCGCATCAGAGCCTGCCCATGAGCGCCGAATCCGCCATCAACCGGCTGCTTGAAATTCACCCCAAAGGCTTCGACCTTTCACTGGGGCGCATCACTGCGCTGCTGGCGAAACTGGGCAATCCGCACCTTTCCATTCCACCGGCCTTCCACATCGCCGGTACCAATGGCAAGGGATCGACCGCCGCCTTTCTCCGCGCCATTGTGGAGGCTGCCGGAAAATCGGTGCACGTGCACACCTCGCCGCATCTCGTCAACTGGACGGAACGCTATCGGCTCGGGGCTCCTGGCGGCGGTCGCCTCGTCAGTGACGCAGTACTTGAGCGCACCGTCGACAGGGTGGCGGCGGCAAACGGCGGCAAGCCGATTACCGTATTCGAGATCATGTCCGCTGTCGGCTTTGTCCTGTTCAGCGAACACCCTGCCGACTATTCCATCCTTGAAGTCGGCCTTGGCGGCAGGTTCGATGCCACCAATGTGATCGACAAGCCAGCGGTTTCGATCATCACCCCGGTCGATCTCGACCACATGATGCATCTCGGCGATACCGTGGAGAAGATCGCCTTTGAAAAGGCCGGCATCATCAAGCCCGGCATTCCGGTTGTGGTTGCAGAACAGCAGGATGCAGCACTTGATGTCATTCGGGCGCGGGCGGATGAACTGAATGCACCTGTAATCGTGGCAAGACAGGATTTCGACTGGTACGAGCAGGCTGGCCGGCTTGTCTATCAGGATGAATATGGTCTGCTTGACCTCCCCCTGCCTCGCCTGAAGGGCACGCATCAGCTTGCCAACGCGGCCACGGCAATTGCTGCCGCCCGCGTGGTGCTGCCCGGACTGGAAAACGGCGTGTTCGAACAGGCCATGCAGTCCGTGCAATGGCCGGGCCGGTTCGAGCGCCTGCCCGAGGGCCATCTGGCGGAGGCTTTGGCAGCGAAAATTTCGCGTATCGCAATGCCGGAAATCTGGATCGATGGCGGCCACAACCCGCAGGCTGCAACCATGCTGGTATCGGAACTCGGCAAACTGCAGGCCCGGGACGGAAGGAAATGCTGCCTGCTGACCGGCATGTTGACCACCAAGGAGCCGGCGGAATTCCTGGCGGGTTTTGAAGGACTGGCGGAGTTCGTCGTGACTGTGCCGGTGCCTGACAGCGAAGCCGGTTTTGCACCGGAAGAATTGGCAAGGATCGCGTCCGGTTGCGGCTTGCCGGCCCAGTCAGCCAGCAGTATCGGTGAAGGCCTGCGCATCTGTATGGAACGGATGCAGGATCAACCTGTCCGCATCCTCATCTGCGGATCGCTTTACCTGATTGGCGAAGTTTTGAGACAGAACGGCACGCCACCGCGCTGATCCCCGCAAAACAAAACCGGGGCATCCACTGGACACCCCGGCTGACCGTTTTGGAAAGTTCGACGCGCCGGCGTCTCAGCTTGCCGATTTGATCCAGTCGGCAAGCGCGCCTTTCGGCTTTGCGCCGACCTGCATGCTGGCCGGCTCGCCATTCTTGAAGAGCAGCAGCGTCGGGATCGAGCGCACGCCATACTGGGCGGCGAGGTCCGGGTTTTCATCGATGTTGAGCTTGGTGATCTTCACTTCGCCGGCCATTTCGTCGGAGAGTTCCTCGAGGCTCGGGCCGATCATCTTGCACGGGCCGCACCACTCGGCCCAGAAATCGACAACCGTCGGAACGTCCGATTCCATTACCTCGGTCTGAAAGTTGCTGTTGTCCACCTTTACGGTTGCCATGGTCTTGTCCTTCCTTTGGGCGGAATCACCGCTTTGGATTACGCTTTCTCTTCAGGTAGAAACTCGGGACGCCAACGTCAAGAAGCGTGCTGTCGCAGGGTGTCGAGTTTTTCGAGTACCCGGTCCAACAGCGCATCCTCAAGTTCCATGATCTGCGGCCCTGAAGTCCAGATCAGCCGCGAGATGATTTTCCTGCCTTCAAAGACCGGTTTGAGGATTTCCCGGTATAGCGCCATCTGCGCCAGATACTCCATTGGGGCGGCTTCCGCCGTTGCTGGCACGGCCGATCCACTCTTGTAATCGGCGATGATGACACTGTCCTGCATGACAGCCAGCCGGTCGACCTTGCCGTGAACGGTCCGCTCCATGCCCGAAAGTGCAAGTTTGCCCATGATCTCCACTTCCGCCCGGCTTTGCGGTCCCAGCAGATCGGCCATGGCAGGGTTCTCAAGCAGGGCGAGAACGCTTGTTGCAATGTCGTCCCGCGCTTCAGTCGTCAACTGGCCGGTCAGGGCCCGGAACCGGGATGCGGTGAAATAGCGCCCGATCATGACGGGCCGCTCTCCACTCGGTACTTCCGGCAGGATTTGCAGCAGATGGTGGATGATCGTGCCGCGCGCCATCGCGGCTCCGCCGGCGCTGGCGGCAACGGCTCCGGACGATTCGCCGACTTCCAGCACCTGCAGGACACCTGATGGCGACAGGGGGCGTGGCGGTGCCGGTTCCCGTACTGCAGGCGAGACCCATTGCGGCAGTTCGTTTATTGTTGCGCTACTCAAATCCCGGTCTTGTTCCGGCTTCGCGGCTTTCCCGCTGCCGCGGCGGTCGATCTGCCAGCGCCATGCAGGCTGGCCGTGATCGTCAAAGGCCTCCAGCCTGCCGTTGAACTTGTCATCCGCGGGCGGCGCTTGCAGTCCCCGCTTCACCATGGCGTGCCAGTTTTCGGCAGAGAGATGTCTTTCGCTTACATAGCCGCAGATGATGAGCCGGTCGGCCGCCCGCGTCATGCCGACATAAAGCAGCCTGCGGTATTCCTCTTCTGCCGCGCGTTCAGCCTCGGCAAAATAGTTCTCGGTGAGTGCAATGCGGTATTCGCCCTTGGGAATCCACAGCGGTGCACCATCATCCGTCCAGGCAATTTTCGGATGGTGGCTTGAACCGTAGGCGGGTCCGCCCGAATCGACCAGAAACACGATCGGCTTTTCCAGCCCCTTGGCGGAATGTGCCGTGATCACGCGCACCTCGTTGCTTTCCAGTTCGATCTCGCGCTTGATCTCGGGTTCTGCCGAGGCAAGGGTTTCGATGAAGGCCTCAAGGCCGAGCCCCGAACTTGCATCGTGATCAAGTGCGGCCTGCAGGAAGCCGTCGAGGATTTCCTCCACCTCGTGGCCGAGCCTTTCGACATAGCGTTTCCTCAGATCGAGATGGGAACACAGCCGGGCATAGAATTCGTACACCGGAAGCTTTTCCGCCAGTCTCCTGATCAGGTCGAACTGCCTTGCCGCCTGCGCCCAGATCGAGCCGGGTGCGGCCTCTCCGCGCCTTGCCAGGCTTCGGTGCAGCAGCTCTCCCTTGCGGCCATGGGCAAGCTCGAACAGCTGTTCCTCGCTGAAGCCGAAGACCGGGCTCTTGAGCACGCCGGCAAGGGAAAGATCGTCAATGGTGTTGATGGCGAACCGTCCAAGCGCCAGCAGATCCTCCACCAGAATGTGGTCGGTGAGTTTCAGCCGGTCGGCTCCTGCCGTCGGCAGCCCCCTTTCCTTCAGCTTGCGGATCATCGCCCGCACGAAACGGTCGCGTTTGCGGACCAGGATCAGGATGTCGCCGCAGCGGATTGGCCTGCCGTGCCCCGCTAACTGCTCGCCATTGCTGGTCCACCGCTCAATCGTATCGGCAATCCGGCCGGCAAGCTGCAGTTCGGCGTCGCCTGTCTGTTCGGAAGGATCGTCAAGCCAGCTCTCCGGATCGTTGCGCTTCGGCTTCAATACCGGTTCCCACAGGATGACATCGCCCGAATGGGAAAACCGGTTCGCCACGTGACCGAGGGTTGCCGTCTCGCCGAGCCCTCTTCTGTTTTCGGGCAGTGAGAACACCTGATCGACCGCGCTCAGAACTTCCGGTACCGAGCGATAGGACAGGCTGAGACTGTCTTCCGGTCTGGCCTTCTGACCGGCCGATTCGACCCTGCGCCGGAACTGTCGCTTCTGCTCGTCGAACTCGCCGATATCCGCACCCTGGAAGGAATAGATCGATTGCTTTTCGTCGCCGACGACGAAGAGCGTGCGGGTTTCTTCGTGGCTGCCCTTGCCGGCAAAGAAGTCCTCCGTCACCGCCTCGATGATCTTCCACTGCAGCGGGCTCGTATCCTGTGCCTCGTCCACCAGTACGTGGGAAATCCCGTAATCGAGCTTGTAGCGCACCCACGCACCGATGCCGTCACGGCAAAGAAGGTTGTGGGTCCGCGCAATCAGGTCGTCGAAGTCGAGCCGTCCCCGGCTGTGCTTCAGATGGCCGTATTCGGCCAGCACCGCCTCCACAATGATGAACAGCGCCTCGCTCGCCTTCAGCACTTCCAGCGTGCGCAGACGATGATACTGCTCCATCACCAGCAAACCTTCCCGTGCCAGCAGTTCGGCCTGTACAGGTTCGATCTTCAGGAAGGCGGCATTTACCAGTGACAGTCTTGGCGTATCCTTGTCCTTGAGAAATATTTGCCGACGGACATCAAATATCGCTTCCGGATTGGCTGAGGAGAGGACGATCTCCAACCGTTCGGCAAGCTGGTCATAGCGTTCGGATGCTTTTGCCCGTGCAAGCTGCTGAAGCTCGAGAAGCTGCCCTCTGCTATAGTTCGTTTCGGATATGAAACTTTCCAGCAGCGCAAGGCGGTCAGTGTCCCGGGAGACGTCCGCGCCCTTCCACACGGGCATCATCGCCGACTCAACCATTCCGCCGCCCGCCTCGATCCAGCTCAGGAATTCGTGGTTGCCGGAAAGCATCTCGCGGATGGCCTGCTCGATGGCATCCTCGCTGGCAAAGGCGCGGATGGTTTGAAACGCATCGGCCAGTTCGCGCCGGCCGGGCAGGTATCCGGCTGCCGGTCCCCGACCGAGGCTGGCAAGCTCGACGCGCTGACGGGCTTCGGCGACATAGCTTGCCTGTTCCAGCTCGTCGAGCAACTGAAAGTGGCCGGGCACATTGGCTTCCAGCGCGAACTGGTGCAGCAGCGATTCGCAGAAGGCATGGATGGTCTGGATGCGCAGTCCGCCAGGCGTGTCGAGCGAAAGGGCAAAGAGCTTGCGTGCCCGTGTCAGCTCGCCGGGCCTTGCCGGTCGTCCGAGCAGGTCTGATACTTCCTCCGCAAGCTGCTCCCGGTCCATCACGCTCCATTTGCCGAGAATCTCGAACACCCGGTTCGACATTTCGGCGGCTGCAGCCTTGGTAAAGGTCAGGCAGAGAAGTTCCGATGGCCGGCTTCCCTCGAGCAGCAGCCGGATGACCCGGCGCGACAGCAGATAGGTCTTGCCGGAGCCTGCATTGGCGGAAACCCAGATACTGCTTTCGGGGTCCGTCGCACGGGCAAGCTTGGCCTGGGCATAGCTTTTGAGCGATGCGGCGTCACCCGGAATCACGGTGTTGTCGTTTGCCGGGCGGATCATTCGCTCTCCCCGCCTTCCTCAGCCCCGATGGACCATTCCCTGACCCGTGCCAGATGATCGTAGTCACCGGGATAGCTCTGATTGGGAACCGGCGCCCGCTGGGAAACATAAGGCGTCTCCGGCTTCGCAAAGGCGGCGATGTATTCGGCAAGTTCGCCATAAGCCTTCTCGGCAAGGTCTGCGGCTGAAAGATCCTGCCTGGAGGTGATGTCATCGATCCTGAAGGCACTGCCCTCCCGCAGGCGGACATGAAGAAGACTGGCAATCTCGCCTGCCGGGATGCCTTCAAACGCGCCGCGGGCAGCCAGCGCGCCTTCCAGCGCCAGTTGCGGCGAAAGGGTTCGGGCCTCCTTGTTCGATGGCCGCGCGCCGGTCTTGTAGTCGATGACCGTGATCGTCCCGTCATTGTGGATGTCGATACGGTCGGCCCGCCCCCGCAGGCGGAATCCGGTACCGGCAATCTCGGTATTCGCCTCGACATCGGTCTCGCAATGGCTATGAAAGAGTGTGTGGTGGCGTGAGATTTCCCAATCCATGAAGCTGGTAGCGATCTGGCCGAAACGCTGTTTCCAGCTGGCCGCGATCTCCGCCGGCAACGGTTCGGCTTCCAGCCGCTTGCCGGCAAGGTCGTTGAGCCGTGCCAGCGCAGCATCCCGTTGCTCCTCGCCGAGCGGCCCCTGCCAATCCAGGATGAAACCCGCGACAATGTCGTGAAAGACCGTGCCTCGCTGGGCGGCGTCCGAAAGCGGTATCAGCGGCGGCAGGGAATGGAGCTCGAGAACGTGTTTGGCGTGGATGGCATAAGGATCGCGTATCCAGGTCTCGATCTCGGTAATCGAGAGGCTTCTGGGCCGTGCTTCGACCGGCGGTGCAAAACTGGTCCGCCGGGCGGGTTTCGGCGGACCGTCCGTGGCATCGATCAGCCGGGCATAGGCAAGGTAGTTCTCCCCCCTTGCCCTGAGTGCTGCGCTCTGCGCATCGCCCAGATAGGTCACCAGCCGCTGCAGCCAGCGCGAAGCGACCGCCGGGCTGCCACCAACGCGTTTTGCCCTCGAATAGATCACCCTTGGCGCGCCTGAAAGCTGGCTGAAATCGTGTGCTGCAAGCCCTATCCGCCGCTCGGGCAGGGGCAGCGACAGGGCCGACCGCATCGGCCGGTTCAGGAACGGATCGTTGCTTGCGGTTGAGGGCCATGTGCCTTCATTGAGACCGCCTAGGATCATCAGGTCATGATGTTGCAGACGGGCTTCCAGCGCGCCGTAGATGTGCAGCCTCGGATGGCTGCGTCCCGCCCGCCTTGTCCGCAGGGGTGCGACGAGCGCATCAAATACGGCTGCCATCTGCGAAGCGGGAAAAGCAAAGTCCGTCACCTCCTGGCCTGCCACGGTCTGAAGAAGGGCCTCGAGTTCTTCGCCACCTGCCCCCGCGAAGGCGTTGCTATTGCCTAGTGCATCCGCCGTGCAGGCGGCAACTGCTTCCAGCAGGGCCTGGCAGAAAGCCTCTGGCAGAACTTCGCCGCTGCCGGTCCAAAGCGCACATATCGGTTGCAGGGCATCGTCAATACGGCGGGCCAGAGTGGAAATCCGCTCCCAGTCGGATGCCGCCAGTCTGCGCAGCGGGCCGGGCGCATGACGGGACTTCTCCACCTGTTCCCGCGCTGCCCGAAGAGACCCGGCCCAGTTTCCGGCCACCGGCTTTTGCGCGGCAAACCGCAGCAGGGCCAGTTCGAGCAGTTCGCATGCCTGTCGTTCCTCGCCGTCAAACAGCAGGGCATCCTTCACGAATGCCGCCATCGCCACCGGATCGGCACCGTCATCCGCGCTGCGGATCATGTTCCTCAGGAACCGGGCAAGGGGGGTAATGGAAATCGGCTGACCGGCGCTGTCGTCGATCTCGATACCGAAACGCTCGAGTTCGGCGGAAACCCGGCGGGCTAGATCCCGATCGGGCGTAACCAGTGCCGCGCTGTGCGCAGGGTTTTCGACTGCCTCTCTCAGCGCCAGGGCGATTGCCAGCGCTTCCTGCCGCTCATTGGCTGCTTCCAGAACGGCAACCTGCTCGAACGCCTCCGCTAATTCGTTTTCATCAAACCCCGCCCGGCTTTCGGTCCAGGAGGCAGATTGATCGGCGGGCAGCAGGGCAGCATGGATGGCCGTTTCACGAATGGCCTCAACCGGCTCTGCAGGTGCCAGCGCTGCCACTTCTTCATGCCCTATCCGCAGCGTTTTCAGAAGGCGGCACATGCCGAACTGCGCATGGGTGCTGATGACACTCTCCCGGCTGCGTTCCTCGCTTTCCTGCAACTGCCGGATGACGTCGGTTGTCAGGCTGGTTTCGAGACCCGGCAGGACAACGGCGCCATTCGGCAACTTGCTGATGGCGGCAAGCAACCGGCTGGTCGAGGGAATGGAGCCCGTGGTCCCCGCAGCGATTACCAGCCCTTTCGGCGGGTTTTCCTGCAATGTTCGAATGCGCAGATCGGCCAGCACGCTCCGGTGGCGGGCCGGATTGACGAGGCCGAGTTCCTCAAGATGGCCCGGCCATGCTTCCATCACGATGTTGAGAAAGGCCAGCGTCAGCTGCCACCATACGGCGTGTTCTGCCGGCAGCACATCGCGGATGGCGGACCAGTCCACCTCTTCCGTCTCTACCTGATCCATCAGGCGCGCCAGATCTTCTGCCAGCCACAAGGCATCTGCCGCCGAGGCGGGAAGAATGATTTCTTCGCCCCCATAACGTTCGCGTAGCGCCGGCGTCAGCGATTTTGCCCAGTGTTGCGTCAGCCGCGCCAGCACCAGTTTCCGCTGCAGCAGATCCACCGGCTCGGGGCCCTGCAGGGAAAATCCGGAGATATCGGGCCGGAAAGAAAGACTGGCAAGAAACTCGGTCTCGTCCGGGTCGCCCAGCGTGGCAATCCTCGGCAGGGCGATGCTCGGACTGCCGGTGATTTCCCGTGCCGCGTCGAGCAGCGCCACACCGAAACCGCGTGCTGCGCGCCGCGTCGGCAGGAAGACCAGACTGTCGGCCAGCGCGAAGGGATGTTCCAGCGGGTCGAAACCCTCTGCCAAGGCACCCGAAAGCATGGCTTTTGCCAGCGTCGGCAGAAACGGCTGCGAGGGCGGAATCGTGAAGACCTTGCCAGCTGGATTTTCCGGCGTTCCCGACTCTTTTCTGCTCCCGTCTGTGGCGGACACGCTTCAGTTCCAAACCGGCTGATTCTGTTCAGTCCGTCAGCTTGGCATGGCCGATGCCAAACGCAAAGCAGCAGGGAGCTTTCGCATTGCGGTTTCCGGCAAGATACTCAGGCTGCGCTTCGCGCGATCGCCGTTTCCGCCTCGCCGATCGACTCGGGCGTGCCCACATGCAGCCACAGGCCGTCAAGCCGCATGCCGTAAAGCCTGCCGGCTTCCGCGGCCCGGTCGAACAGCAGATTGAGCGAGAACGGCTCGTCCGGGGTGTCCTTGAAAATACGCGGATGGAAGATCGCCGCGCCGCAATAGGCAAAGGCAGCGATCTTGCGCTCCTTGCGCCGCGAAAGCCTGCCCTGGGCGTCCATGTCGAAATCGCCGCTGCCGTAATAGCCGACTGCCTGCTGCATACCGCTCAGCAACAGCAGGAAATCCATTTTCGTTTCATCCCATTGCTGCGCCATGGCCGGAAGATTGGGGCTCACCCCCTCCAGCCAGAAGGAATCGGCATTGAGCAGAAAGGCCGGTGCATCCTCCAGCAGACCGAGTGCCTTCTTTACGCCGCCGCCCGAATCCATCAGGCAGTTGCGCTCGTCGGAGATGGTGACCAGGGGCGCCCTGCGTTCGGCAAGGTGGCTCTCAAGCTGGTCGGCGAGATGGTGCACGTTCACCACCGCTTTTTCGGCACCGGCGCGCGCCAGCGCATCCAGGCCATGATCGATCAGCGCCTTGCCGCATACCCTGACCAGCGGCTTGGGAGTCTGATCGGTAATCGGCCGCATCCGCATGCCGAGGCCCGCGGCCAGGATCATGCCCTGCCTGACGGCGGGCTTGCCTGTGTTCAATTCGGTTTCATGTTGTGTCATGTCGGTTCTTCAACCCTTGCAATTTACCCGCAATTCCGCGGACTTGTGTCTTGTCTCCTGATTCACGGCGGCACATCTCGTCGTTTCTTGTGTCATGGCCGTGACAGTCCCGCTTCCGTCATGCGGAGCCGCTTTCTCCGAACATTTCCTCAAACCATCGCCGGTAGTCGGCGAGCACCGGGTGGGAGAGGCAGCGTTTCAGATAATCCTGCAGCCGGGGCAGATGGCGAAGATAGCCCGGTTTTCCGTCCCGCGCGTCGAGGCGAACGAAAATCCCGAGTATCTTGGTCGCGCGCTGGGCTGCCATGATCGCATAGTCCCGCCGGAACGCCGCCTCGTCGAAATTCCCGCCGGTGCCTCTCAGTTCGCAGTAGTGCCTGACCAGTTCTGCCTCGAGCGAGGGGCTTACATCCACCCGCGCATCCTGTGCCAGCGAGGCGAGATCATAGGCGGACGGGCCGACAACTGCGTCCTGGAAATCGATCAGGCCGACGCGATCATGACCTTGCCGGCCATCGCGCCAGATAATGTTGGGCGAATGGAAATCGCGCATGCACAATCGCTTCTCGCTGTCGTCGAGCTGATCGATCAGCGAATTCCAGATCGCCGCAAACGAAGTCTTTTCCGCTTCCGTGGCCTGCCTGCCGCGAAACCTCGGCAAATACCAGTCGGTCAGCAGTTCAGCCTCGATCAGCATAGCGCTCCGGTCGTAGGCAGGAACATGATGTACGGCGCCGTTTGGCAGTTTGTGGGCGCCGACCAGCGGCTGCCGGTGAAATGCCGCCAGCATCGCTGCGCTGGCCAGATAGCGTTCCCGGATCGGCGTGCGATTCTCGTCGATGATCTGCCCGTTGCCCAGGTCTTCCAGCAGGATCAGTCCCGCCTCCAGATCACTGGCATGGAGATGCGGCACGGCAAGGCCTGCGGCCTGCACGATCGCCGCAACACCCACAAAGGCGCTCACATCCTCGGCCAGATGGGCAATCTGGCTGTAGGGCTTGCCGTCGCGGATCACCGGCCCATCGGGCTGTCTCGGCGCGTTCATCAGGATGCGGCCTTCACCGCCGGCCGACACCGTTTCGTAGGAGCGGGTCGAGGCGTCTCCCTGGAGCCGCGCGCGGCGGACGCCCGTTACCCAGCCCTTGTCGAGAAATGCCCGGATCGCCAGACTGCGCCCGATCGCGGCAAGCGCACCAGCCTCTCCGGCAATCGACACATGACGGCATTCAGGCGGGTCATCCGCACGCTCCGAAAGGGTAATTTCCAGATCGGCGGCTGCAAGGTCTCCGCCACCGTTTTCCGGCCACTCGACGATGGCAAGCGCATCCGCCTCCGGTGTGCTCAGACCCAGTTCACCGCACTCGGAAGGATCGGCGATGCGGTAAAGATCGGCATGGATGATCTCGCCCCCGCCATTGCGGTCCGCGGCCGAATAGACCTGGACGAGCGAAAAGGTCGGGCTCGGCACTTCCAGTTCGTCATCGTCGCAGAGCAGGCGGATCATGGCGCGGGCCAGCACCGACTTCCCGCTTCCCAGATCGCCCTTCAGATGAATCACGCCACGGTTGATCGCCATGGCGATATCCTGGCCCAACTGACGGGTCCCGGCCTCCGAGGTGGTGGTGAGATCTAGTCTGGAGTCGTTCAAACCGTTCACACCCTCACGCGAAACCGGGACCATTGTCATTGGAGTGAAAACCGCTTGCCCTTCCGGTACGGGCCTTCCTGGTGTGGAATGGCCGCCCCACATCGTTATTCCGCTGCCTGACGGCTGGCGGTCGGCCTGTAGGGGAAAACGCAGACAAAGCGGGCACCCCGCTTTTCACCCTGTTCGATGCGGACTTCGCCGCCATGCAGTTCGACCAGGCTGCGCACGATCGCCAGGCCAAGGCCTGCGCCGCGTTTCTGGCCGCCGCCGCTCTCGAACCGCTCGAAAATCGTCGCAAGCCTGTTTTCCGGAATGCCCGGTCCTTCATCCTGTACACTCAGCTCCACCGAACTGTCCTGCTTGCGGACCTCCACGCAGACCGTTGAGCCGTCGGGGGCGGCCTCGATGGCATTGGCCAGCAGATTGTGCAGAACCTGCCGGATTCTTGCCTGATCGCCGATCATGCCGGCAGCGGCAGGATCGATGAAGACGCCGGTCTTGAGCCGGAACCGCTTCAGGCTTTCCGCCTGCATGGCGATGCTCTCCTCGATGACCGATTCGAAATCAACCCTGTCGAGGTCGAGCACCATGGCGCCGGCATCGATCGTTGCGAGATCCAGAACGTCGTCGATCAGCGTCTTCAGTACATCGGAAGCCTGGGAGATGTATTCAAGATATTCCTTCTGCTTCGCGTTCAGCTTGCCGGGCATGTCGCTCGACAGGATTTCGGCAAAACCGGCGATGCTGGTCAGCGGCGCGCGCAGCTCATAGGAAACGTGCTGCAGGAAGCGGTTCTTCAGCGCGCCGGATTCCTCCAGCGCATCATTGCGCTCCTTCAGCGCCCGCTCCACATTGGCTGCCGCCGTCATGTCGGCGAAGGTCAGCATCGACTGGCCGGCCGGGAGATGTACGAGGTGATAGTCGAGGATCATGCCGGTATTGAGCTCGAGCCGGTCTAGCAAATCGTCCCGGTCGTCGCGCACGCCGGTGATCTCAAGCCGCAGCGAGTCCCATTTTTCCGGGTCGTCGAGATACGGTTCGATGCGCGCCGAAAGCTCGTTGACGTGCTGCCCTTCGATGTCGCCGGGCTTCTCCACTCCCCAAAGAGTAAGAAAGGCCGGGTTGGTCAGGCGTATCTTGCCGTCCGAACCGAACACCGCGACAGCCTCGGTGAGGTGGTCGAGGGTTTCGCCCTGCATGCGCATCAGCGAGTTGTAATTGCTCCTGAGCGCCAGTTCCTCGGTAACGTTCTCAAACACCCAGCTGGTGCCGCCCTGGTTCTGCGGATTGATGATGACGCGCAGGGTGCGGCCATCGGGCAGGTGCCAGGATTCCTCCTTTGCATCGGTGGACTGGTAGGTTGCAAGCAGGCCTTCCTTCCATTTCCGCCAGTCCGGCGTTTCCGGCAATCTGCGGCTGGATCGCAGCATCTCCAGCAGATCGCCATTGGAAGGATGCCCCTCGAGATCGGCTGCCGACAGCTCCCACAATCGCTGGAAGGCGGAATTGTGAAACTGCAATTTCTGCCGCGAGTCGAAAATGGCAATGGCCGTCGCAAGGTGGTCGAAGGTCTGTTCGTGGCTGGCAATGGTGTGCTTGAGCGTCGCCCGCACGGCGTCCACATCGCTGCGGTCGATGGCAATGCCGGCCGATCCGTTCTCATTGCCGGCGCAGGAGGCCTCCATCATCCGCCGGTCGCCTGAAACCACCGCCGGCAACTGGCCATGAAAATGACCACCTGCCTCCAGTGCCGACTGGATGATCTGCCGCTCCTTGCTGTCGAACAGCGGCCGGTTTTCCTCGATGGCCTTTTCGGGATCGTCGAGGTCGACCGCGCCGGCATAGGCGGGATTGGCATAGACCAGCTTGCCGTCGCGGCCGGCTATCCAGAAGGCATCCGGCAGTTTTTCAAGCAATGCATCGAGCAGGGAAAAACGCCGCCCGAGCTTGTCGTGTTCCGCTTCCAGCCGGGCCAGTTCCGAGCGCATGGAATCGAGCGGCAGGAAGCGCACGAAGGCATGGCCGCCCGAAACCCGGCCCTGGGCCTCGAACATGCTTCCCTCGGCGGTTTCCAGACTTGTGTTGAACTGGTTGCCGCCTTCCCGCAGCGCGGCTATAGCGGCTTCAAGCCTGCTGGCGCTGTCCGCCTTGAGCCAGCTTCCGAAGGCGAGAAACCGCTCCGCCTCCCGCGGCGCATCCTGCGATTGGGCAAGATGGCCGAGCACCTTCGGCTTCTCCGCCGAACCGTCCCAGACGACGATGCGCTGGTCCTTTACCTCTACCAGCGCCGCCAGCCGGTCGCGGTCTGCCCGCAGGCCGGCAAAGCTTGCACGCAGTTCCGTGTTTTCCTCGCCGGTGCGCGCCCGTTCGCGAATGAGCCAGAAGGCCGACAGCAGGGCGAAGGACAGCGCGCCGCCGAAAATGGCCAGCGGCAGAACCGATGTCTGATCGATGATGACAGGCGCAGCCGTGGCGCTGCCGGGCACGGCCAGCACGCCGGCCAATGCATGGCCGCAGACGATTGCATGCGGGGAAAGGGCGGCACTGCTTGCGCGCAAGCAGCGTTCGATCCTTCCCAGCCGTGATGCAACGCCTGTGACACCCGCAGCGCCGGCGGGTCCTCGTAGTCGGGTTTCCCCAGGCATGTCCGGGTCCTCTGCCGCTTGGTTCCCTAGACCGCCCTGCCGAATATCCCGGTTTTCTACCGGGTTTGGTTATGATTCGGCCTACATTACAACATTTGCCGAATCGCCCGGAAGCAAAAAAAGGCCGCAGACAAACCACGCATGATTTGTCAACGGCCTGGCCACAATATCTTGTGGGTAACGATGCGAATATTAATACCGATAGTGTTCCGGCTTGTAGGGTCCCTCAGGCGTGACACCGATATATTCTGCCTGGTCTTCCGACAGGCGGGTAAGTTTCACGCCGATCTTGTCGAGATGCAGCCGTGCGACCTTCTCATCGAGGTGCTTGGGCAGGATGTAGACCTGGTTGTCGTATTGCTCTCCCTTGGTCCACAACTCGATCTGGGCCAGTACCTGATTGGTGAAGGATGCCGACATCACGAAGCTGGGATGGCCCGTGGCATTGCCCAGGTTGAGCAGCCGGCCTTCCGACAGCAGGATCATGCGGTTGCCGGATGGCAACTCGATCATGTCCACCTGGTCCTTGATGTTGGTCCATTTGTGGTTCTTCAGCGCGGCGACCTGAATCTCGTTGTCGAAATGGCCGATATTGCCGACGATCGCCATGTCCTTCATCTCGCGCATGTGCTCGATGCGGATGACGTCGCGGTTGCCGGTCGTGGTGACGAAGATGTCGGCGGTTTTCACTGCATCCTCGAGCGTGACCACCTCGAATCCGTCCATGGCGGCCTGCAGGGCGCAGATCGGGTCGATTTCGGTGACCTTCACCCGGGCGCCCGCGCCGCGCAGTGAGGCCGCCGAACCCTTGCCCACATCGCCATAGCCGCAAACGACGGCCGTCTTGCCGGCCATCATCGTATCGGTGGCACGGCGGATACCGTCGACCAGCGATTCCTTGCAACCGTATTTGTTGTCGAATTTCGACTTGGTGACGGAGTCGTTCACATTGATGGCAGGGAAGGGCAGGTGACCCTTTTCCATCATCTTGTAGAGGCGATGCACGCCGGTCGTCGTTTCCTCGGACACGCCCTTGATGGCGTGGCGCTGCTGGACGAACCAGCCGGGGCTTTCCTTCATCCGCTTCCGGATCTGGGCAAACAGCGCTTCCTCTTCCTCGGAAGCAGGGTTTTCGATGAGCTCCGTTTCGCCTTCCTCGACGCGAGCGCCAAGCAGGATGTAGAGCGTCGCATCGCCGCCGTCATCGAGGATCATGTTCGCCGTACCCTCGGGAAAATGGAAGATCCGGTCGGCATAGTCCCAGTATTCCGGCAGGGTTTCGCCCTTGACGGCGAAGACCGGAACACCGGCCGCCGCGATAGCGGCGGCGGCGTGGTCCTGGGTCGAGAAAATGTTGCAGGAAGCCCAGCGCACCGAGGCACCCAGTGCAACCAGCGTTTCGATCAGGACGGCCGTCTGCACGGTCATGTGCAGCGACCCGGCGATCCGTGCACCCTTCAGGGGCTTGGATGTGCCGAACTCCTCGCGCAGCGCCATCAGGCCAGGCATTTCCGTTTCTGCGATATCGAGCTCCTTGCGGCCGTATTCGGCAAGCTTGATATCCTTGATGATGTAATCTTTGTCAGCCATGAAACCCGTTCCGGTGTTGGGAATATCGATAGATCCGCGCGGCGAAGCCGGCAGGCAAAATCCGAACGACCCCATATCAGGTGGCCGGGCAGGAATCAACACCATATAAAGATATTGTTATATCATTGGTCAGCGGCGTGCCGCCGGCTACTCGTCCTCGCCGAAGCGCTCCTCGATGAGCTGCCGGAGCGCATTGAGCGCTTCTTCGGCCTCAGGGCCGCTGGCGGAGATGTGAATCGTGCAGCCCGGGCTCGCTGCCAGCATCATCAATCCCATGATGGAAGTTCCGCCCACCACATGCCCGTCCTTGGAAACGCGGACAACGGCATCGAACTGTTCGGCGCATTTGACGAACCGGGCCGAGGCTCTCGCATGCAGGCCGCGCTTGTTGATGATCCTGATAGCGCGGGTTTGCTCTTTCCCGTTGCCTGTCCCGCTCATCGGCTGCCGCCCGTCAATTTCCGTCCAGCAGCGCGCTGGCCACATTGATGTATTTGCGGCCCGATTCCTGCGCGGCGGAAACGGCATCGGCGAGTGCTGCGTTTTCGCGGATGCTGGCAAGCTTGATCAGCATGGGCAGGTTGACGCCTGCGATCACTTCCACATTGCCTGCCTGCATTACGGATATGGCGAGGTTCGACGGTGTGCCGCCGAACATGTCGGTCAGGATGATCACGCCCTCGCCGCGATTGACTTCGGCAACCGCATCGAGAATGTCCTGCCGGCGCTTTTCCACATCGTCGTCGGGACCGATCGCAATAGTCGCGATGTGCTCCTGGGGGCCGACCACATGTTCGACGGCCAGCAGGAATTCATGGGCCAGTTGCCCGTGGGTGATGAGTACGATCCCGATCATCTTGCTCTGCAACATCCTGTACAGTGGGCGCCGCGATTTCCTTGCGGGCAGTAAACCGGATTGTCAACGCAATTGGTGTATCGGCGCGCTGGCCGACGCACACTCGGTTGAGCCGAGTACCGCCTCAAGAGGCCAGCCCGAAGCGGTTTTCAAGCACCGCCATAACAATGCGGATGCCTTGTGCCTCATGGCGTTGCGGCAGGTTCTGCACCGGAACGGGTTGCAGCAGTGCGAGCATACCGATCCGGGTCAGGCTCTTGTCTTCCGGCATGCGCTCCACAAGCCTGTCCTCCACCAGCCGGACAACCAGATGAATGGTCGCCGATTTCCTGGACGGTCTATTGACGACGCCGTATCCCCGCACCTCTGCCTTGCCCCGGATCGACTCGGGCGCATCGGCCCTGAGGCCGTTGGCGTTCTCCATCAGAAATGCCTGATCGTCTGCGATCAGCACGCCGGGTATGCCGCGAAACCGGCAGGCATCCAGCAGACCAAGTGCCAGCGAGGTCTTGCCACTGCCGGAAGCCCCCTCGATGAGGATGCCGAACCCGCCAATTTCCACCACGCTGCAATGGTGATTGTATCTGAGGCCCTCCGCTGGCTCCAAACGCCCGCCTGACACCGTGGCTGTCATGCGCGCGACGCCGCCTCGCCGGCCCTGGCACGCCGTTGCCGCGGTTTCAGCAGAGGAAGTTGCAGGACGAAGGCCGCCCCGCTTTTCCCGCTCCGGTTCTCGGCCCGGATGGTTCCGCCATGGGCCTCGATGATCTGGCGAGAGATCGAAAGACCCAGTCCCGAATTCTGGCCAAAACCCTGGGAGTCCGGTCGGTCCGTGTAGAACCGCTCGAAGATGCGGTCGACCTTTTCGGCCGGAATGCCCGGCCCGTTATCCGCAATGCGCAGAACAAGCTGGCTCTGATCGGACTCCAGGGTCACGTCGATCCGGCCATTGCCGGCCGGAACGAAGGATTTGGCATTGTCGAGAATGTTGATGACGACCTGTGCCAGCCGGTCCTCATGGCCCATCACTGTAAAAGGCCGCCCTTTCGCACCCTGCTGGCCTGCCGGGCTGCGAATGTCGAGGTTGATCTGTGGCGCGGCTCCGCCGGTGCCTTTTGCAGGCATGTCGCGCGCCATGGAAACAATGTTGGTCACAAGAGCGGCGAAATCGACCGGATCGGCCTGCTCGCGTGCCAGTTCGGCATCGAGCCTGGAAGCGTCGGAAATGTCCGTAATCAGCCTGTCCAGCCTTTTCACATCATGCTGGATCACACCGTAGAGGCGGTTTTTCGCCTCTTCTGTTCTGGCGAGCGGAAGGGTTTCCACCGCGCTCCTCAGCGAGGTCAGCGGGTTCTTCAACTCATGGCTGACATCGGCGGCAAACCGCTCGATGGCATCAATGCGCGAATAAAGCGCAGCCGTCATCGACCGGATGGATGCCGACAGGGTTCCGATCTCGTCCTGCCGGTTCGAGAAATCGGGGATTTCCTCCCGCGATTCCACCCCCTTGCGAACCCGGTTGGCGGCTTCCGAAAGCCGCCGCAGCGGATTGGCGATGGTGCTGGCGAGCAGTACCGAAAGCACGATGAGAACAATGGCTGCGACCAGGAAGATGCGCAGGATCGCAAGCCGTTCCTCGGTAACGATCTTGTCGATCTCGTTTCCTTCCGAGGAAAGCAGCAGCACGCCGGAAATTACACGCAGGCGCTGAATGGGCACGGCAACCGAGATCACCTGCTCGCCCTTCTGGGTCATCCGTACCACCGTCGAAGGCGAGCCTGTGAGCGCCGAAACCACTTCCGGATAGTGAATGCCGGTGTTGGGATGCTCGACATAGGTCGGCAGATCGCGCCGCTGCAGAAGCCGGTTGAGCAAATTGCCGATGCGCGAAATCATGCCTTCCGGCTTGTCCTCCCGCAATGTCGGCAGATTGTAGCGAAGCACTTGGCCGCCGGCATAGAGAAACTTGGTATCCAGAACGAGAATGCCATCCTGGTCGTAAACCCGCGCCCGGGTGCGTTCCGGCTGCACGAGGGAGCGGAGCAGGGGCGCCACCACTTCCGGGTTGATCGGCGAGGCAAGGTCATCCAGCGGCGAAATGGAGGGAGAGGCGGATTCGCCCGCCTGCAGTTCCAGCAGCTTGTCGGGGTCGACGGTAATGGTGTCGATTTCCATCGTTGCCTGGGAAGCGATCGCGCCGGCAATGATCTTGCCCTGGGCGGCAAGGCTGTCCTTGTAGGCTTCAACCAGCCCCTCCCTGAACTGGTTGAGATAAAGAATGCCCGACAGCAGCACGGCAAGCGCCGAAAGATTGAGAAACACGATCCGCTTCGTCAGTGAGGAGAAAAGGATCTGCCGCGTACGGCGGAAAATCCGCCCCGCTTCGCCGGAGACTGCGGTCTGGTTTGAATCTGAAGACGTGTCGGGGTCGGCGTCCGCTTGCGATTGCAGGTCCTGAACGGTTTTTTCCGCCCGGCTTTCGGCCATGGCATCAGCGAAATTTCCGTTCATCGAGGATCGGGCATGCCTCTGCCGGGCCTGACCGGAAGTCGTGCCCTCTCCCGGTTCCTGATCGCTGCCGTCGCCAGCAGGCGGGTAATTCGGTTGTTTGTTTGGGCCGAGTTCCATCCGAATCAAGCCTGTTTTTCCGGGTCGTGCGGCATTGCCCGCATCAAATGCCGGATTTCGAAAGGATAGATGGCTTTGTTCCGGCGCGCAATCAAGCGCGGGGCGTCATTCTGCCCGGTTGCCGCCTCAGGATTCCTTGAAGCGGTAGCCGACGCCATAAAGGGTTTCGATCATTTCGAAATCGTCATCATGCGCCTTGAACTTCTTGCGTAGCCGTTTGATGTGGCTGTCGATGGTACGGTCGTCGACATAGACCTGGTCGTCATAGGCTGCATCCATCAGTGCATCGCGGCTTTTGACGACGCCGGGCCGCTGGGCGAGTGCATAGAGAATGAGGAATTCCGTAACCGTCAGCGTGATCGGCTTGCCTTTCCAGGTACAGGTGTGGCGCTCCTGGTCCATCGCCAGATGGCCGCGCTCCAGCAGTTTGGCCTCGCCGCCGCCGCCGCTGCGCGTGCCGCCCTCATTGATCGCCGCCGCCCGTCGCAGCACCGCCTTGACACGCTCCACCAGCAGGCGTTGGGAAAACGGTTTCTTGATGAAGTCGTCGGCACCCATCTTGAGGCCGAACAATTCATCGATCTCGTCGTCCTTGGACGTCAGGAAAATCACCGGCAGATCGGACTTCTGCCGCAGCCGGCGCAGCAGCTCCATGCCGTCCATGCGCGGCATCTTGATGTCGAAGATGGCAAGATCCGGCCGGCGCGCCATCAGCCCGTCCAGCGCGGAGGCGCCATCGGTATAGGTTTCCACCCGGTAGCCCTCCGATTCCAGCGCAATGGAAACCGAGGTCAGAATGTTACGGTCGTCGTCAACAAGGGCAATGGTTGGCATCTTGAAATCGGCTCCGGTATGAAAATGGGATCCATCAGTACTCGAAAAGAATTTTCGCTGCGCAATTCTTTCAAAAATACGCGGAAATTGTGACGAGGGCCAACGCGCGGCAAAATCCTCCATCAGGGTAAACGGCAAAAAAGCGTGAAACCGGCCCCCGATCCGGTCGCCACTTTGTGGTTCAAGACGCTGACTTGCAAGGAAAATTTGCTTCGGTGGGCATGCCCCGGCAACCCCTGGCTTTCAATCGTTTAAAAATTTTAAACCGATTAATAAACTGATTTATTTGAATAATCCCAGACCGTTTATTGTCTGAAAACGGGTTTTAAAGTATGAGGACGGACCCTCCGATAAGACGGCAGGCAATAAACTGGCTTGGCCGGGCAAAACCCGCCAGCGTGATAAAGGTTTGGTTCTAAGGGCATGCGGCGGTCATGCCGGGAGAAGGTTCATGAAACAGGTCGGCACATTCAACACCAGCCACGATCTTGATGCATTCGGCTTTTCCGGCCTTGAGGCTGTCTATTGGAACCTCACGGCTCCGACCCTCTACGAGGAATCGGTCCGCCGTGGCGAAAGCCGCATCGCCGATGGCGGTGCCCTGGTGGTGGAGACCGGTCAGCATACCGGCCGTTCGGCTGCCGACAAGTTCGTCGTTCGGAATGCCGACACCGAAAACACGATCTGGTGGGACAACAACAAGCCGCTGCCGCCGGAAGCCTTCGAAATCCTCAAGCAGGACATGCTGGCCCACGCGCAAGGCAAGGAACTCTTCGTTCAGGATCTGTATGGCGGCGCAGACCCGGCCAACCGGATCAAGGCGCGGGTGGTAACCGAATATGCCTGGCATTCCCTGTTCATCCGCAATCTGCTGATCCGCCCGGAGCTTTCCGAACTCGCCGGTTACATGCCGGACATGATGATCATCGACCTGCCGAGCTTCAAGGCCGATCCCGCCCGCCACGGCTGCCGGACCGAAACCATCATCGCCTGCGACCTGATCAACCGGGTAGTGCTGATCGGCGGCACCTCCTATGCCGGAGAAATGAAGAAGTCGGTGTTCACCGCACTCAACTACTCGCTGCCGGAAAAAGGCGTCATGCCGATGCACTGTTCGGCCAATGTCGGCGACGAGGGCGATGCGGCGGTTTTCTTCGGCCTGTCGGGCACTGGCAAGACGACCCTTTCGGCCGATGCTTCCCGCACCCTGATCGGCGATGACGAACATGGCTGGGGTGAAGACGGCGTCTTCAATTTCGAAGGCGGCTGCTATGCCAAGACCATCCGTCTTTCCGCTGAAGCCGAACCGGAGATTTTCGCCACAACGCAGCGTTTCGGCACGGTGCTTGAAAACGTCGTGCTGGACGAAAACCGCGTGCCGGATTTCGACGACGGCTCGCTGACCGAAAACACCCGCTGCGCCTATCCGCTGGATTTCATTCCCAATGCCTCGGAAACCGGCCAGGCGCCCCATCCGCAGAACATCATAATGCTGACGGCGGATGCTTTTGGCGTTCTGCCGCCGATTGCCCGGCTGACCCCGGCCCAGGCCATGTTCCACTTCCTTTCAGGCTATACCGCCAAGGTTGCCGGAACCGAAAAAGGCGTCACCGAGCCGGAAGCAACCTTCTCGACCTGTTTCGGTGCGCCCTTCATGCCGCGCCATCCTTCCGAATATGGCGACCTTCTGCGCAGCCTGATCGCCAAGCACGGCGCAAGCTGCTGGCTGGTCAATACCGGCTGGACCGGCGGTGCCTATGGCACCGGCTCGCGCATGCCGATCCGCGTTACCCGTAAGCTGCTTTCGGAAGCCCTCAACGGCAACCTCAACAATGCCGAGTTCCGTATCGATCCCAATTTCGGTTTCGAGGTTCCGGTGGCGGTCGACGAGGTCGACAGCACGATCCTTGATCCGCGCTCGACCTGGGCCGACGGCGCCGAATATGATGCCCAGGCACAGAAACTGGTCAACATGTTCCGCCAGAACTTCGTCAAGTTCGAGGATCATGTGGATCAGGAAGTGCTGGCGGCCGCGTCAGTTGCGCTTCAGGCGGCGGAATAACCGTAGGAAATTACTTTGAAAAGAAAGCCCGGCTCAAGCTGATTTGAGCCGGGCTTTTCGTTGCCGTTTTGGGCTTCTGCGATCACGCGGGCTTGAAGTTGTCCGGATGTGCCCGGCTGAAGACATCCATCGCCTCGCACCTGCCGCTGATATCCAGTACCCGCTCAAGATCGCCGATATCGGCGCCCCACCGGCGCGCATTGTAGACTTGCGGCACGAGGCAGCAATCGGCAAGACCGGGCCGGGCGCCATGGCAGAAGTCGCCGGTGCCGGGATGATCGAGCAGCTTTTCGAAAGCAACCAGTCCCTTGCGGATGTAGCGCTGCATCCAGTCGACGCGCACCGCTTCCGCTGCATCCCCTTCCTTGCCTGAAATGCGCACCACATCGGCGGCCACCGACACATTGCAGACGGGATGGATTTCCATGGCAATCAAATGCCCCAGCGCCCGTACTCGAGCCCGCCCCGGTGAATCCTCGGGCAGAAAGCCTGCCGAGCGTGTCTCGTCGAGATATTCGATGATGGCGAGCGACTGGGTCAGCCGCAAGCCGTCGATGTCGAGTGCAGGCACCAGTCCCTGCGGGTTGCGCGCCACGTGTTCGTCGCTGCGGTGAATGCCGGTCGGCAAATCGACTGCCAGCGACTCGAAGGCAATGCCCGCCATATTGAGTGCGATGCGCACCCGGTAGCTGGCTGAAGAGCGCCAGAAATCATAGAGAACCACTTCGGTCATGCCCGTCCCCCGCTGTTTCCGCTGATGTTTTCTGCCGTCAGGATGACGTTTCGTCCCGTGACAACCTTGCAGCTTCCAGCGCTTGCGACAAGACGCCCTCATCGCCGACATGATTGGCAAGAACGAGGATCAGCCGGGCATTGAACGCATCGCTTTCAGCCTTGGTAAGTCCTTCATGGGCGGCCAGCAGGCTTTCGTAAAAGTCGTCGGCCTTCGCCAGATTGGGGTCGAGGTTAAGCCCGCTCATCTCAGTCCTCCCGCTAATCCGGAAACGTTTCGGCCGGTGGCAGTTTCGATCGCCCGTCGTACTGCCTCATCGTTCCAGTGATCCCAACGCGCCGCCACATGTTGGTCCGGCCGCATCAGATAGACGGCTCCCTCCGCCTCGCCCAGATAGCGTTCCCGCAAGGCCGGATTGTCTTCTGTCGAAAGCGTCACGCGATCGGCACAGATACCGCCGACGCAAACCGACGGCGGCGTTTCGACATCGATTGCCAGTATCTGGAAGCTGTTGCCGAGCTTTCCAAGCAACCATTCATTGCTGTTGCCGCTCACGGGAGCGTCGGGTGCCGGGCTGCCGGGGCGCGTGCGTGCCGGCATGGTGGCGCAGTCAGGCCCGTTGAGCGGCGAACCGTCATAGGTGCAGGGCACCGACAAGCGGCCGGAATTGACCAGCGGGCGGGCAAAGGCATGATGTTCGGAAAGGTCGAGCACGGCATTGCGGAAAATCCGGCTCATCTCCGATTTCGGCGTAATGAAGTCCGTCGACCGGCTGGAATTGAGAATGTTCTCGTCGGCGCCGTGTATGCGCTCCATGTCATAGGTATCCAGCAGGCTTTCCGGCGCAAGTCCGCCCATTACCAGTTTCAGCTTCCAGATCAGATTGTCGGTATCCTGCAGGCCGGAATTGGCACCGCGCGCGCCGAAGGGCGAAACCTGATGCGCCGAGTCGCCTGCAAACAGTACCCTCCCATGGCGGAACTTCTCCATCCGCCGGCACTGGAACGTGTAGATCGAAACCCATTCCAGTTCGAACCGGATGTCCGGCCCCAGCATGGCCTTGAGCCGGGGGATCACGTTTTCCGGCAGTTTTTCCTTTTCCTTGTCGATGTCCCAGCCAAGCTGCAGGTCGATGCGCCAGACCCCATCCGGCTGCTTGTGCAAAAGGGCCGACTGCCCCCGGTTGAACGGTGGGTCGAACCAGAACCATCGCTCGGTGGGAAAATCGGCATCCATCACCACATCGGCAATCAGGAAATTGTCCTCGAAGACACGACCGACGAAATCGAGACCCATCATGGCCCGGATCGGCGAACCGGCACCGTCACAGGCAATCAGCCAGTCTGCCTCGATCCGGTAGGGCCCATCCGGCGTTTCGACGGTCAGTGAGACGTGGCTGTCTTCGGCATCGACGGCGGTGACCCGGCTGTTGCCGCGGATTTCAATCAGCTTTCCCTGTGCCTGCAGGTCGAACACCCGGTCCACCAGGAATTTTTCGAAATGATATTGCTGGAGGTTGATGAAGGCCGGGTTCTTGTGCCCGTCCTCGGGCAGCAGGTTGAACTCGTAGACCTTGCGTTCATCGAAGAACACCTTGCCGGTATTCCAGGTAACGCCCTTTTCGACCATCGCCTCACCGCAGCCGAGCCGGTCGAGGATTTCGAGCGGCCGTTTGGCAAAGCAGATTGCCCGCGAGCCGAACGATACCTTGTCGTTGTCGTCCAGAACGACGACCGGGATGTCCTGCTGCGCCAGATCGATTGCCGCTGCAAGTCCGATCGGCCCCGCGCCCACGACAATGACCGGGTGGCGGACGGGCGCCTCCGCATCCTGATCTGCGGACCGCTCATAGGGATAGAGAGGGGTTTCAAAAATCCGGGTCACGCCTGGCCCCGCTCAACCAGATACAGGACAACGGCTGCCCCCAGCGCAACCAGTCCGAAAACGGTGGCGCCGGCATAGACCTTGCCGGTCATGTCCCAGGCCTCCGCCCAGCTATGGTTCCGGTAGAGCTGTTTGCGGTCCGCAGCGGAAAGCTGTTCGAAGTTCGCAGGATAGAGCCGCTTGTCTCTCGCCGCGATCAGCCCGCGGCCCTTTTTGTGGCGGTGAAACTCAAGGGCGAAATACCCGCCGAAGGCAATGACGATGCCCAAAATCATCAATATCTGTGCCGGTGCTAGGCTCATCCCTGCAATTGCTCCCACATTTCCTTGTCGCGGGCCGCCGTCCAGATGCGCGGCGTGTCGATGTCCCGCGCTTCGTCATAGGCCCGTGCCACGTTGAACGGCAGGCAGTGCTCGTAAATCGCATAGTCCGAAAACTTCGGATCGCATTCCGCCCGGCAGGCATCCCATGCCTCTTTCAGCGACCCGCCACGCAGCGCTACCTGCGCAACCGGCCGGTAGGTCGAGCGCACGAAATCGGCAGTGTTGTCGAGTGCCTCGTTGACCTTCGCCCTGCCGGTCAGCGCATTGCCCCGGCCTGGCGCGATGGCGTCGACATCAAAGGCGCGGATTCTCTCGAGCGTACCCGGCCAGTCGTGAAAATGTCCGTCGCCGCAATAACAGGCCGAGTGGTATTCGACGATGTCGCCGGTAAACATCACATTGGCATCGGGTACATAGGCAACGATATCGCCCGCCGTATGGGCGCGGCCAACATGCATCAGATCGACCCGGCGGTTGCCGAGATAGACACTCATCCGGTTGTTGAACGTTGTCGTCGGCCAGGTCAGCCCCGGAATTTCCTCATGGCCCTGAAACAGGCGCGGGAATCGGTCGAACTCGCTGTCCCAGTCCTCCTGGCCGCGTTCGACTACCATGGAGCGGGCCTTCTCGCCCATTATAACCTGCGGCGCGGCGAAGGCCGAAGCGCCCAGAACCCGCACCGCGTGATAGTGCGTCAGCACCAGATGGGTGATCGGCTTGTCAGTGACCTCGCGTACCTTCTTGATCACCTTGCGGGCCAGCCGCGGCGTTGCCTGTGCCTCGATGATCATCACGCTGTCATCGCCGATGATGACGCCGGAGTTCGGATCTCCTTCGGCGGTGAACGCCCACAGGTCGCGGCCGATTTCGGTAAAGGAAATCGTCTTTTCCGTCAGGTCGCCTGCGGAGGCGAATTGCTTGGTCATGCTTTCTCCACTGTCTGCTCGATGGCGCCGAAGACCGACTGGCCTTGCCTGTCCTTCATCTCGATACGCACGGTGTCGCCAAAGGCCATGAAGGGTGTCGACGGCTTGCCATCGGCGATTGTCTCGATCATGCGGATTTCCGCAATGCAGGAATAGCCCAGTCCGCCCTCGGCAACCGGCCTGCCGGGCGAACCGTCCTTGTCCTTGTTGGAAACCGTGCCCGAGCCGATGATCGTGCCGGCGGCGAGGTTCCGAGTCTTGGCGGCATGGGCGATCAACTGGCCGAAATCGAAGGTCATGTCGGTGCCGGCATCCGCCCGCCCGAAAGGTTCGCCATTGTAGTCGATCATCAGCGGCAGGGAGAGCTTGCCGCCATCCCAGGCATCGCCCAGTTCGTCGGGACTGACGGCTACAGGCGAGAACGCCGAGGAAGGTTTCGACTGGAAGAAGCCGAAGCCCTTGGCGAGTTCCGCCGGGATCAGCCCGCGCAGGGAGACATCGTTGACCAGCATGACGAGCCGGATCTTTTCGCGGGCTGCTTCAGGCGAAATTCCCATGGGCGTATCGTCGACGATGACAGCGATTTCGCCTTCCATGTCGATGCCCCATGCGGGGACGGCGTCAGCGGGAAAGCGGATCGGATCGTGCGGGCCGATGAAGGTATCGGAACCGCCCTGATACATCAGCGGATCGGTCCAGAAGGTTTCCGGCATCTCGGCGTTGCGCGC
The DNA here is from genome assembly GCA_023954255.1 of Phyllobacteriaceae bacterium. Taxonomy (GTDB): domain Bacteria; phylum Pseudomonadota; class Alphaproteobacteria; order Rhizobiales; family Rhizobiaceae; genus Salaquimonas. Next base: position 30,291 of record JAMLIH010000013.1, read on the forward strand.
CCTGCGCACCAGTTCCACGTGATTGACGTAGGCCGAGCCATCCGCCCACTGATAGGCACGCGGCAACGGCGACATCGTCTGTGCTTCATCGAAGGGATGCCCTGCGATCTCGCCGATTTCCAGCCGCTCATACTCGGCCTGAAGGTCCGGGCCGCAATCGGCCCAGTTGTCCAGGGCGCCTTGAAGCGTCGCTGCGATGTGGCCCGCATCGGCGAACATCATCAGATCGCTCGACACCACGGCGAGTTTTCCGTCGCGGGTGCCATCCTTCAACGTGGCAAGTTTCATGCTGACTCCGGTAACATGCGTATATCGACTTGGTTGGGCGAAGAAAGAGGCAGGCAGCTTGCCCGCGATCTATTTGATGCCCGGTGTGCCATCGAACTTCTTGTCGATGTCCGACCAGCAGTCAATGTAATCATCCTGCAACGGCGCCTCCTTCGCGGCATATTCCGTCAGGTGCTGGGGGAAGCGCGTTTCGAACATGAAGCTCATCGTGTTGTCGAGCTTGTCGGGCTTCAGGTCCACATTCGAGGCCTTTTCGAAGGCCTCCTTGTCCGGTCCGTGCGGCAGCATCATGTTGTGCAGGCTCATGCCGCCCGGCACGAAACCCTGCGGCTTGGCATCGTACTGGCCGTAGATGTTGCCCATCAGCTCGCTCATGATGTTCTTGTGATACCAGGGCGGACGGAACGTGTCCTCCATCACCATCCAGCGTTCACGGAACAGCACGAAATCGATATTGGCGGTGCCCGGAGCGCCCGAAGGTGCGGTCAGCACAGTGAAGATCGACGGGTCGGGGTGGTCGAACAGGATCGCCCCGATCGGGCAATAATCGCGCAGATCGTATTTCACCGGTGCGTAATTGCCGTGCCAGGCAACCACGTCGAGCGGCGAATGGCCGATCTTCGTTTCATGGAACTGGCCGCACCACTTGATGGTGACCGTGCTCGGCGCCTCGTGATCCTCATACCAGGCGACCGGAGTCTTGAAATCGCGCCGGTTCGCCATGCAGTTGGCCCCGATAGGCCCGCGTCCAGGCAGTTCGAATTTCTGGCCGTAATTTTCGCAGACGAAACCGCGCGCCGGTCCCTCGACCAGTTCGACCCGGTAGAGCAGGCCGCGCGGAATGATGGCGATTTCCTTCGGTTCGAGATCGATAACGCCGAGCTCGGTGCAGAACCGCAGCCGCCCTTCCTGGGGCACGACGAGAAGCTCGGAGTCGGCTGAATAGAAATAGCTGTCCACCATGGATTGGGTGACCAGATAGATGTGGCTTGCCATGCCGACCTGGGTGTTGACGTCCCCGGCCGTCGTCATGGTGCGCATTCCGGTCAGCCAGGTGAGTTTTTCCTCGCCATGAGGCAGCGGGTCCCAGCGGTACTGGCCGAGCGAGATCACGTCGGGATCGATATTCGGCGCCGACTTCCAGTAGGGAAGATCGATTTTCTCGTAGCGGTGCGAGTGCTTCACCGACGGGCGGATGCGATAGCACCAGGTGCGTTCGTTCTGATGGCTCGGCGCCGTAAAGGCCGTGCCCGACAACTGTTCGCCATAAAGCCCGTAATTGCATTTCTGCGGGCTGTTCATGCCCTTGGGCAATGCACCGGGCAGTGCCTCGGTCTCGAAGTCATTTCCGAAGCCGGGCATGTAGCCTTCCAGAATGGCGCTCTGCACCGTCGTTTCGCTATCGGGTTTCGTCTTGTCGAGCATGATGTCCTCCGCCAGCCGGGCACGGTCATGCACAATTGCAGCCGCCGGCAAAATTAGTTACATCAGTAACTATCCAGAATGTAACTATCAAGGCAAAACATGACAGGCAGGAAACAGGACAAGGCGTTCGAGCTTGAGGGTTTCATACCCTTCCGGCTCAATCAGGCGGCGGAGCGCGTCAGCCTGGATTTCGCCAAGCTGTACCGCAAGGCCTATGGCATGACCCGTCCGCAATGGCGAACGCTTGCCAATCTTGGCCAGCATGGACGGCTGACCGCGAGACAGATTTGCGACCTGTCCATCCAGCACAAGACGAAAGTCAGCCGAGCGGTCGCCGATCTCGAAGAGCGCAAATGGCTTAAGCGCAGCACCAATCCGCAGGACCGGCGCGAGGAATGGCTGGAGCTGACATCCGGGGGCAGGGCGGTCTTCAGCGAACTCTCCAGGCTGGGGCGCGAACAGGATCGAAAGCTGCGGGCTGCTCTCGGCGCGCAAAACGCCACGGCACTGGAGACGGCGCTCACGGCTCTGGAAAACCTGACTTATGGTGACTGACGTGCAGGTATCCTGCGGCTATCGCTGGTCTTCGGGCTCCGTGGCTTCGCCCCACTCGCCGGTCTCGGGTTCATGGCCACGGGGATCGAGCGCAGAGGTCTCCGGTGTTGCGAAACGGCCGGGCACCATGCCGACATAGTCGGATTTTTCCTCTTCGGGAACGGCCTTCTCCTGGCTGATGCGCACGGCGGCGTAGATGAGGATCAGAACATGTGCCGCCAGGGTGGTGATGAACAGGCCCTGCTTGGGCAGCATGGTCATGATCCATCCGGAAAGCAGTGGCCCTGCAATCCCGCCGATGCCGTACATCAGCAACAAACCCCCGCTGATCTTGATGAAGGTGCCGGGCGCCGCCTTGTCGCTCGCATGGGCAATTATGATTGGGTAGACGGTATAGATGGCAGCGCCGAAGATCGTGGTGGCGACCAGAACCGGCAGGGCGTCCACCGGCTGCAGGGCGACGAAATAGAGATCGACGGCCAGCGCCAGCGCTGCAACTCCCATCAAGACCAGCCGCCGGTCGAACTTGTCGGAGAGATAGCCGACAGGGATCTGCATCGCAGCGCCTGCAAGGATCGGCAGGCTCATCATCAGCGCGATGGTTGCCGTGCCAAGATCGAGATTCTCGCCGAAGACCGCGCCCAGTGTGCCATAGGCCGAGTTCGAGGCGCCGATCAGAAAGGCCGCGGCAAAGGCGATGGGCGAGTTGCGCCACAATACCTTGAGGTCGAGTCCGGTCTCGACAAGCGGCCGGGGTGCACTGGCGGTTGAAACCGCGGTCGGCAGCACAGCGAGTGCATAGAAGATGGCGGCGAACACGAACAGCACGTGGTTTGCCGGATCACCGAGCGGGATCATCATCTGCCCGGCCATCACTGCCGCCAGATTGGCCATGGAATAGAACCCGAATACCCGTCCACGGTACTGGTTTTCGGCGCGCTCGTTGAGCCAGCTCTCGACGATCATGGCGGCTCCGGCAAAGCAGAAGCCCGTCGCCGCCCTCAGGATGATCCAGCTTGCCGGATTGATGAACAGCAGCGTCAGCAGAACGGAGATGACGCAAATCGCAGCCATCGCTCCGAAGGTGCGGACATGACCGACCCGGCGGACAAGCCGGGGCGTGTAGATACATCCGGCGATGTAGCCGATGGCCCAGCCGGTTCCCAGCAGGCCCAGGCTGAGCGTCGGAAACGCCTCCATCGAGCCGCGTAGCGGCAGAACCAGACCCTGGATGCCTCCGGCCACCATCAGGAAGACGGAGCCGAGCATGATTGCGAAAATGGGTAGAAGCTGACGGCGCATGAGCCGCCCCTAGCAGTTTTGAGCGCTCACCGGAAGGCCGGGATTACAGCCGGTCGCGCAGGGAAAACCAGGTCATGGCGGCAACCAGCATGGGATATCGCAGCAGCGTGCCGCCGGGAAAGCGCGGGGTGTCCATCTGCGCCATCGCGTCGAACTGCGCGGCCTGCCCGCCAATGGCTTCCGCGGCGATCTTGCCGGCCAGGGTCGCCAGTGCCACGCCGTGTCCGGAATAGCCGGTGCAGGTGAGAATGTTTCCGGCAATCCGCTCGAAAAGCGGCAGCCGTTTCACGGTTACCGCCAGCGTGCCGCCCCAGCCGTAATCGATCTTCAGTGTTTCTGCCTGGGGAAAGATTTCCAGCATCGGCTTTCGAACAAATGTCTTGATATCTGCGGGAAAACGATAGCCGTAGTTTTCGCCGCCGCCGAACAGCAGGCGGTTGTCATGGGTCATGCGGAAATAGTTGATGACGAATTTCGAGTCGGCTACCGCGGCAGCGGTTGGCATGATCGCCTCGCGTTGTGTTGCCGTAAGCGGTTCGGTCGCGATGACGAAATTGTTGATCGGCAGCACGCGCTGGGCAACGCTCTTCTGCAGCATGCCGAGATAGCCGTTGCAGGCATAGACAAGATGACTGGCGCGGATTTCGCCCTGCGCCGTCGCTACCCTGACCTTCGGGCCTTCCGACACGGACACAACCTCGGAATTCTCATGCAGGACGGCACCGGCTTTTTCCGCCAGTCCGGCAATTCCGAGCGTCAGCGCCAGCGGGTTTATGTGAAAGGCGCCGGTATCGAGCGTTCCGCCGAAATACCGCTCGCTGCGCACCAGCTGGTGCAATTCTTCGCGATCAACAAAGCGGATTTTGTCGTAGCCGTATTCCCCGTTGAGCTTGTCGGCATACTCACGGCTTTCCGCAACATAGCGCTGCTTGTGGTCGGCGTGCAGGATGCCGTCCTCGATATGGCACTCGAATTCGCCCTCGGCGGCAAGTTCGCGCACCAGTGCCTTTGCCTCCTCGGCGATTTCCCAGAACTGCCGGGCATTCGCCTTGCCGTAGTGCTTTTCGAGATAATCCTGGTCGAGCCGCTGGCCGGTTCCGACCTGTCCGCCATTGCGCCCCGATGCCCCCCAGCCGACGCGGTGCGCTTCGAGCACGGTCACCTTGTAGCCGGCTCTGGCAAGATGCAGCGCGGCAGAAAGCCCAGTCAGGCCGGCGCCAATGATGCAGACATCGGTGTCGGCCGTGCCCGACAATGCCGGACGCGGCGCTTGCGTGCCGGTCACCGCTGAATACCAGGATTCGGGATAAACGCCCTGGCGGTCGTTCGAATGCAGAAGATTGATACTGGTCATGACGGCTGTCGCCCTGCGGCCCCGAACTTGGGTTCTACACGTTCAGCAGCAGATGCTCGCGCTCCCAGGGACTGATGACCTTCAGATAGTCTTCGAACTCGCGGAACTTGGTATGCTGGTACATGTTGCAGAATTCCTCGCCCAGCACCTTGCGCACCTCCTTGTAGCGGTCGAGCTGCTTCAGTCCCTCGAACATCTCCCTCGGCAGCGCGTGCGGCAGCGAATAGGCATCGCCCGAAACGGCTTCCCGCGGCTCGATCTTGCGCGTCATGCCGAGATAGCCGCAGGCGAGACAGGCAGCGAGCGCCAGATAGGGATTGGTGTCCATGCCGACGACGCGGTTCTCCACCCGCCGCGCCTCAGGCCCGGAGGTTGGAATCCTCAGCCCCGTGGAACGGTTGTCGTAGCCCCATTCCAGATTGATCGGTGCAGAGATGCCCGGTACCAGTCGCCGGTAGGAATTCACATAGGGTGCGAGCAGCGAAATCACCGAAGTAAGGTATTGCTGCTGTCCGCCGATAAACCAGTGGAACAGTTCGCTCGGACTGTCATCCGCATTGCTGAAAATGTTGTTTCCGGTTTTTCGGTCAACCACCGACTGGTGGATGTGCATTGCGCTGCCGGGTTCGTTCTCGATCGGCTTGGCCATGAAGGTGGCGTAGCAGTTGTGCCGCAGCGCCGCCTCCCGAACCGTGCGCTTGAAGAAGAACACCTGATCGGCGAGCAGCAGCGGATTGCCGTGATTGAGATTGATCTCGATCTGCCCGGCGCCGCCTTCCTGAATGATCGTGTCGATTTCGATGCCCTGGGCTTCCGCGAAATCATAGATCGTGTCGATGACGGCGGTATATTCGTCGATCGCTGCGATGGAGTAGGACTGCCGGCCTGCGCCCTGACGGCCGGACCGGCCCACCGGCGGCTCGAGCGGGAAGTCCGGATCGATGTTCGGCTTGGTGAGATAGAATTCCAGTTCCGGTGCCGCCACCGGTTCCCAGCCCTTGCGCTTGTAGAGATTGAGGATGCGCTTCAGCACGTAGCGCGGCGACAGCGGAACGGGATCGCCGTCCAGCGTTTCCATGTCGTGGATGATCTGTACCGTGACATCGTCCGCCCAGGGCGATGCGACAGCCGTTTCGAGATCCGGCACCAGCACCATGTCGCGCTCGGTCCATGACTCCTCGGTATCGTAGTCGGAATATTCGCCCGTAATCGTCTGGTAGAAGATCGATACCGGCAGGAAGGAGCGCTTGGTGTCGATGAACTTGCGTGCCGGCATGACCTTGCCGCGGGCAATGCCCGCAAAGTCGCTGATTACGCATTCGACTTCCTCGACTTCCCGTCCGTCGAGCCATTCCTGCGCGGCAGCCGGCAGGTTTTCCGCCCACTGATCAATTTGACGTTTTTTCATGTTTGTTTCCAGGGACAAGGATTGTGGCCGGTGGTTCGACCGGCGGCATAATCGCCAATTCACGGCACCTGTGCAAGGAAAACCGGGGGATGCAACTTTGATGGTTAGGGCAGCCCATTGTAGAAACGGCACTTGTCGCTTGCCGCAAAATCGTCTTAACTTCCGAAAGGAGAGAGCTGCCCGAACCGGTGGTTCACTGCTGTCACGAACAAAAACGGCAACAGGGTGCGTTATATGAAGTACACGATCAAACTCACTGCCATGGCAAGCGCTGTATCGGTGCTGGCCACGGCAGCCATGGCGGCGGAAGTGCGGATCTACAACTGGTCCGACTATATCGACGAGTCGATTCTGGAGGATTTCACCAAGGAAACCGGCATCGAAGTCACCTATGACGTCTTCGATTCCAACGAGGTTCTGGAAACAAAGCTTCTGGCAGGCGGCACCGGCTACGACATCGTCGTGCCCACCGGCTCGTTCCTCTCGCGCCAGATTGAGGCAGGCGTGTTTCAGAAGCTCGACAAGTCGAAATTGCCCAATCTGAAAAACATGTGGGCGGAAATCGCGGCGCAGACAGCGAAATATGATCCCGGCAACGAATACTCCATCAACTACATGTGGGGCACGACCGGGATCGGCTACAACGTCGGCAAGCTCAAGGAGATCACCGGCCAGGATGAAATCACTTCCTGGGCGACCATCTTCGATCCGGCCCAGATCGCCAAATTCAAGGATTGCGGCATCCATGTGCTGGATGCTCCGGACGAACTGATCCCGGCAGCGCTCAACTATCTTGGCCTCGATCCGAACACTTCGAACCCGGATGACCTCGCCAAGGCGGAGGAAGCCCTCATGGCAATCCGTCCCTACATCCAGAAGTTCCATTCATCCGAGTACATCAACGCGCTCGCCAATGGTGACATCTGCCTGGCAGTCGGCTGGTCGGGCGATGTGCTGCAGGCCCGAGACCGGGCGGCCGAGGCTGACAATGGCGTCGAGATTGCCTACTCCATCCCCTCAGAAGGCGCCCTGATGTGGTTCGACCAGATGGCGATCCCTGCCGATGCGCAGAATGTCGACGAAGCGCTTGCCTTCCTCGACTACATCATGCGGCCGGATGTCATCGCCAAGGCTTCAAATTATGTCGCCTATGCGAACGGCAACAAGGCATCTCAAGAAGTGATGGACAAGGAGGTGCTGGAAGATCCGGCGGTTTATCCGACTGCGGAGGCGACCAGCCGCCTGTATACCAAGCTGGCCTACGACCCGAAAACCCAGCGCGTTGCCACGCGCCTGTGGACCAAGGTCACAACTGGTCAGTAAAAGCTATGCGGGCCCGGAAGAAGCTTCCGGGCCCGAGTTTTTTCCGGGGAATGCAGCGGGGTTTATGGTGGCGACTTCCGACAAGACGCCTGCAAAAGGCACGATTGGTTCAGGCAATCGAAAACCGGGCGAAAGCACGAGCCAGGCCTGGCTCAAGGAGGATTCGGTTCCAATCGTCGAGTTCCGCGATGTCACGAAGCGGTTCGGCGATTTCACCGCAGTCGATAATGTTTCGCTGAAGGTCTATCCGGGCGAGTTTTTTGCCCTGCTCGGACCCTCCGGCTGCGGTAAGTCCACCCTGCTGCGCATGCTCGCCGGCTTCGAAACGCCGACAAGCGGCACCATCCTTCTCGACGGCAAGGATATTGCATCGACCCCGCCCAATCTGCGGCCGGTCAATATGATGTTCCAGTCCTATGCGCTCTTTCCCCATCTCACCGTCGCCCAGAACATCGCCTTCGGGCTCAAGCGCGCCGGCATGCAAAAGGGCGCCGTTGAGGAGCGCACAAGGGAGATGCTGCGGCTGGTGAAGATGGAGCAGTTTTCAGGCCGCAAGCCGCACCAGATGTCGGGCGGCCAGCGCCAGCGCGTGGCGCTTGCCCGTTCGCTTGCCCGCAACCCCAAGCTCCTGCTGCTTGACGAGCCGCTCGGTGCGCTCGATGCCAAACTGCGTGAATCGACCCAGTTCGAGCTGGTCAACATCCAGGAGAAGCTCGGCACGACTTTCATCATCGTTACCCATGATCAGGAAGAGGCGATGACGGTGGCAACCCGCATCGGGGTGATGAATCACGGCGTTCTGGCCCAGGTCGATACCCCTGCCGACATTTACGAGAACCCGAAATCGCGCTTCGTTGCCGACTTCATCGGCGATGTTAACCTGATTGCCGCAAAGGTCGGCGGTGCCAGGAAGGTGGACGGCGAGGACTGCATTCACTTCACCGTCGACGGCTACAAGCAGGACTTCGTTGCCCGCTCTGCAGAGCCGCTGGCCAAGGGCACGGAGGCCTATCTCGCGATCCGGCCCGAGAAGATCACCATTTCCAAGAGCAAGGACACGCAAGCCGCCAACCAGATCGAGGGCACCGTCGACGACATCGCCTATGTCGGCAATCTCTCGACCTACCACGTCAGGCTTGCCAACGGCTCCGTCATCAAGGCGCAGGAAGCTAACCGGAGACGCATCTCCAACCGGCAGATCACCTGGGAAGACAAGGTCTGGCTTTCCTGGACGGCAGGCGGCGGCCTGCTTCTGGCCAACTGATCGGGGAGAGCCGGATGTCTGGAAAATGGCGCATGCTTACTCTGATCGGCGCACCCTATCTGTGGCTGCTGCTGTTCTTTCTCGCGCCGTTCGTCATTGTTCTGAAGATCGCGCTTTCCGACACCGCGATCTCCATTCCGCCCTACACGCCGCAATTCGATCTTTCCGGCGGCTGGCCCGCAATCAGCGACTTCTTTTCCAATCTCGACTTCGAGAACTTCAAGTGGCTGATTGATGATTCGCTTTACATCAACTCCTACATCTCAAGCCTGACCATCGCCTTCTTCTCGACCCTGCTGGCGCTGCTGGTCGGCTTTCCATTCGCCTATGCCATGGCGAGGGCGCCGGACAACTGGCGTCCGCTGCTGCTGATGCTGGTCATCCTGCCGTTCTGGACGTCGTTTCTGATCCGCGTCTATTCCTGGATCGGGATACTGAAGACCGAGGGCCTGCTCAACCAGTTGCTGATGTGGCTCGGCATCATTGACCAGCCACTGATCATCATGAACACCAACACGGCGGTCTATATCGGTATCGTCTATTCCTATCTGCCTTTCATGATTCTGCCGATCTATTCGACGCTGGAGAAAATGGACGAGTCCCTACTCGAGGCGGCTATCGATCTCGGCTGCAACCGGATTTCCGCCTTCTGGCTGGTAACCGTGCCGCTGGCGCTGCCCGGCATCATCGCCGGATGTTTTCTCGTCTTTATCCCGGCCGTCGGCGAGTTCGTCATACCCGATCTGCTCGGCGGCACGCAGACCCTGATGATCGGAAAGACGCTGTGGAAGGAATTCTTCTCCAACCGCGACTGGCCGGTTGCCTCCGCCGTGGCCATCGTCCTGCTCCTGCTGCTGGTTGTTCCCATTCTGATCTTCCAGCGCCTGCTTGAGCGCCAGCAGGAGGCGGAAGCGCGATGAGACGGTTTACCTGGTTCAATGCCACTTCGCTGACCTTCGGCTTTGCCTTTCTCTATCTGCCGATCCTGCTGCTGATCATCTATTCCTTCAACGAGTCGAAACTGGTGACGGTCTGGGGCGGGTTCTCGACCAAATGGTACGGCGAACTGATGCGCAACGAGGCGATGCTGGACGCCGCCTGGGTTACCTTGCGTGTCGCCTTTTTCTCGGCAAGCCTCGCCGCGGTTCTCGGAACCATGGCAGCGCTTGTGCTGGTGCGTGCCGGGCGCTTCAAGGGCCGCACCCTGTTTTCCGGCATGGTTTATGCGCCGCTGGTCATGCCGGAAGTCATCACCGGCCTTTCCCTGCTGCTGCTTTTCATATCACTCAATCTGGACCGCGGCATGCTGACGGTCACCCTGGCCCACACCACGTTTTCCATGTGTTACGTCGCCGTGGTGGTCTCCTCGCGGCTGGTTACCTTTGACCGTTCGCTGGAAGAGGCAGCCCTCGATCTCGGCGCATCGCCACTCGATGCCTTCTTTTCCGTCACCCTGCCGATCATCGCGCCCGCCGTTGTTGCCGGCTGGCTGCTTGCCTTCACGCTTTCGCTGGACGATCTGGTGATCGCCTCCTTCAACACCGGGCCTGGCGCAACCACGCTGCCGATCAAGATTTATTCGGCGGTGCGCCTCGGCGTCTCGCCGGAAATCAACGCACTGTCGACCATTCTGATCGCGGTCGTCTCGCTCGGTGTCATCGTCGCGTCCCTTGCCGACAAGCGGCTGGCGAAGTCACGCGGCAATCAGGCGCAATAACCACTTCCGGCATGCAAAAAAGGCGGCCCGCTGCCGGGCCGCCTTTCCATCTTGTCCCTCTGGAGGATGTCAGATTTCTGCCAGTGCCTGTTCGAGATCGGCGATGATGTCGGCAACGTCCTCGATCCCGATCGAGAGCCGCACCACTTCCGGTCCGGCGCCGGCGGCCGTCTTCTGCGCGTCCGTCAACTGCCGGTGGGTGGTGGAGGCCGGATGGATGATCAGGCTCTTAGCATCGCCGATATTGGCCACATGGGAAAGAAGCCCGGTCGAGGAAACCAGCTTGACGCCTGCCTCGTAGCCACCCTTGACCCCAAAGGTGAATACCGCGCCCGCGCCCTTCGGCAGATACTTCTGCGCCAGCCCGTGGCACGCGTCGGATTTCAGCCCGGCATAGCGCACCCATTCCACCTTGTCATGCGCTTCCAGCCACTGAGCAACGGCGAGCGCATTGTCGCAATGCTTCTGCATTCTGAGCGGCAGGGTCTCGATACCCGTTGCGATGAGAAAGGCGTTGAACGGTGAGATCGCGGCGCCCAGATCGCGCAGGCCCAACACCCGGCAGGCGATGGCAAAGGCGAAATTGCCGAAGGTTTCCGCCAGCACCATGCCCTGATATTCGGGCCGCGGTTCGGAAAGCATCGGATAGCGCCCGGATGCGATCCAGTCGAACGTCCCGCCATCGACGATGATCCCGCCCATGGAATTGCCGTGCCCGCCCATGAACTTGGTCAGCGAGTGGACCACGATATCGGCGCCGTACTCGATCGGGCGGCACAGATAGGGCGTAGCCAGCGTGTTGTCGACGATCAGCGGCACACCGGCGGCCCTGGCAACCTTCGCGACCATTTCGATATCGGTTACCACGCCGCCCGGATTGGCGAGGCTTTCGGTGAAGATGGCCCTGGTCTTGTCGCTGACCGCCCTCTTCAGCGCTTCCTCGTCAGCCATGTCCACCCACACCACGTTCCAGCCGAAGCTCTTGAACGAGTGGTTGAACTGGTTGATCGAGCCGCCATAGAGCTTGTTGGAGGCGATGAATTCGTCACCGGGCCGCAACAACGTGTGAAAAACCCCGAGTTGGGCAGCATGGCCCGAAGCAACGGCAAGGGCTGCCGTTCCGCCTTCAAGCGCTGCCACGCGCTCTTCCAGCACCGCTGTCGTCGGATTGGTGATGCGTGTGTAGATGTTGCCGAATGCCTGAAGTCCGAAAAGCGCAGCCGCCTGGTCGACGTCGTCGAAGGCGAAGGCGGTTGTCTGATAGATCGGCGTAGCCCGTGCGCCCGTAGCCGCGTCAGGGGCTGCGCCTGCATGAATGGCAAGGGTTGAAAATCCGGGTTGTCGGTCGCTCATGGCAGGCTCCATATAAAGATTTGGTTATATGATCTGATTACATGCCGCAAAACGGAAGGCAAAGGAAAAGAACGCCATTCCAAATTGCCGTCGCCGGGAAGAATCTTTTTCCCGCGTTTCAGGGTTTTTGCTGCCGGTTGATCCCGAAGCGCTGAAAACCCTGCTGCAGTTTCGGTTTTCTTGCCGAGATGACGTTGGAGGCAACGCCTGCCCAGCCTATCTCGCCACACAGCCGGGCATATTCTATTTTCGGGCATCGGTTCATGACGACCTTGACGCCTTTCGCTTCGGCCAGTCTTGCCGCTTCGTCGTTGCGTACCGACAACTGCATCCAGATGACCTTGGGCAGGGGATTGAGCCTGAGTGCTTCCTCGACAACGCCCTTGGCAGCATCGGAATTGCGGAAGATGTCGACCATGTCGACCGGACGGTCGATATCGGCGAGCGATGCAGCAGTCATGACCCCGGCGATTTTCTTTCCGGCCTGCCCCGGATTGACGGGTACGACGTCATACCCTTTCGAGATCAGGTACTTCACCACGAAATAGGACGGCCGAACCGTGTTGGCGCTGGCGCCCACAACGGCAATGGTTTTCACCTCGTCCAGAATGCCGCGGATATAGGCATCCTCGTAGCGGTCGTGATTCATGCGCCTGTTCCGCTCTATTGTTCCTGTTCTTCCGCCAGCGCCTTCGCCTGTTCACGCAGCACGAATTTCTGGATCTTGCCCGTGGAAGTTTTCGGCAGTTCGCCAAAGGCGATCTTTGCCGGCAGCTTGAATCGGGCAAGATGCTGATTGCACCATTCCATCAGCTCCTCGGCGGTTACGGAGGTATTGGGCCCGGTCTCGACAAAGGCGCAGGGCCGCTCGCCCCATCTCTCGTCCGGCATCGCCACCACCGCAGCCGCGCTGACAGCCGGGTGCTTGTAAAGCACGTCTTCGACCTCGATGGAGGAAATGTTCTCACCGCCGGAAATGATGATGTCCTTCGAGCGGTCCTTGAGCTGAACATAGCCGTCGGGATGCCACACCGCGAGATCGCCGGTATGAAACCAGCCGCCGGCAAAGGCTTCCCCGGTTGCCTTCTCGTTTTTCAGATAGCCCTTCATGACCACATTGCCGCGCATCATGACCTCGCCCAGGGTCTCGCCATCCCTCGGCACCTCGGCCATGGTTTCAGGGTCGCGCACGCTCAACCCTTCCAGCGCAAGGTAGCGCACGCCCTGGCGGGCCTTGAGCGCAGCCTGTCTTTCCGGCGCCAGGTCATTCCATGCCGTATTCCAGTCGTTGACGACAGCCGGGCCGTAAACCTCGGTCAGGCCGTAAAGATGGGTGACGTTGAAGCCCGCCTCCTTCATGTTGGCCAGCACGCGTTCGGGCGGCGGAGCGGCGGCCGTCATGAATTCGACGGTTTGTGAAAGATCGCGCTGGTCTTCCTTTGGCGTTGAAAGGATGGTCGACATGACGATCGGCGCCCCGCACATATGGGTGACGCCGTGATCGGCCAGCGAATCCCAGATCGGCTTCTGCCGCACCGCCCTGAGGCAGACATGGGTTCCGGCCAGCGCCGACAATGTCCAGGGAAAGCACCAGCCGTTGCAGTGAAACATCGGCAGCGTCCACAGATAGACCGCATGCTTGGGCATGGAGGCGGTCAGCGCATTGCCCTGGGCAAGCAGCGCCGCGCCGCGATGGTGATAGACGACACCCTTCGGATTGCCGGTCGTGCCGGAAGTGTAGTTGAGCGAGATTGCGTCCCACTCGTCCTGCGGCCACTGCCACTCGAAGTCCGGATCGCCTTCTGCAATCAGCGCCTCGTAATCGGCGGTGCCGAGCAACGCGCCGTCCTGGGCAAATTCGGGATCGTCATAGTCGACGATCTCCGGCTTGTTGCTGGCCAGGGCCAGCGCCTCTTTCATGGTGGACGCGAATTCCCGATCGGTGATCACCAGCCTGCTTTCGCCATGATCGAGCTGAAAGGCGATGGTCGCTGCATCGAGCCGTGTGTTCATGGAGTGAAGCACTGCGCCGGCCATCGGAACCCCGTAATGAGCTTCCAGCATCGGCGGTGTATTCGAAAGCATGACGGAAACCGTATCGCCTCGCCCGATACCGCGTTTGACCAGCGCCGAGGCAAGCTGGCGTGCGCGGTTGTAGAACGTCTTGTAGGAAACCCGCATTCCGCCATGGATTATGGCGGTATGTTCGGGGAAGACGCTTGCTGCCCGCTCCAGAAACTGCAGCGGCGTCAGCGGCTGGAAATTGGCTTCGTTGCGGTCGAGACCGCTATCATAGGGGTTTGCCAACTGTACTCCTCCCGCCACTGTTCCTGCTCTGCCTGCCCAGGCGCCACCCTCCGCAAGCGGCACTGTGGCATACGCCTGCTTTCCGGCGCCGATTGCCAAATCCCGGCATTCCGTGGTTCCATTCGTTTTATAGTCACTGGTGGCACTTTGTGCCACGAAATGTTACCGGCCGGTATTTGCTGGTGCTTGCGATACAAGGGAGGAAGCAGGCGGCGATGAAACGCATTCTCCGCGTTTGCCTTATCTTGCTGCTGGCCGGCCTTTGCGGCCTCGCCGCCCATGGCTTTTTTGCCGAGCGATACAAAAGGGCTTCCTTTGAGGATGCGGGAGACAGACTGTCGCTCTACAGTGCAAGCCTGCAATCGGCGCTTACAAGACTGTCCCACCTGCCGACGACGGTCTCCCTGCATCCCGACGTGGTATCCACGATCCGGGGCGGTTTGCCTGCCGATGCGTTCAGTGCCTATCTGAAAAGCGTGGCGGATGCCGCGGGTAGCGCCATTCTCTATGTCATGGATGCCGACGGTAACACGGTCTCGGCCAGCAACTACCGCACCGAAAACAGCTTTGTCGGCAAGAACTATGCCTTCAGGCCCTATTTTACCGCGGCAATGACCGGCAGCAGCGGCACGCACTACGCTATCGGAGCGACCACCGGCATTCCCGGCTATTTCGTTTCGCAGCCGGTATATTACGGAAAGGAGCCGGTTGGCGTCGCGGTGGTGGAAGGTCGAATTCGGTGACCTTCTGCGCAACTGGCAGCAGGCCGGCGAGCGCGTGCTGGTGACGGACCGCTACGGTATCATCATCCTGTCATCGATCGCTGACTGGCAGTTCAGGACCGTCCGCCCGATCACCGATCGCGAACAGGCGGAGCTGGCGCAAAGCAAGAAGTTTTCCGGAAGAAAGCTGGAGGCCCTGCCATTCGAGGGCCTGTTCGATGATGAAGAAAAGCGATTTTCGGATGAAACAGTAATTGACGGCAAGCGGTTTGCGGTAGCGCAGGCCGGGATCGGTACGGAAGGGTGGACCATCCACTATCTGACGGCGATTTCCGCGGCGACCTATCCCGCCATTCTTGCCGGCTGGTCGGTCTTCCTGCTGTCGCTGCTGGCGGTATCGGCAGTGTTCCTGTGGCGGTTTAGAACCCAGCAGAACATGATGGCGCTGCAGGCGAAGGAGGCCGAGCGCATCCGCGCCGCCAACCTTCAATTGGAGCACGAGGTCAGAACCAGGCAGGAGACGGAAAATGCCCTGCGCCGGGCCCAGTCGCAGCTGGTGCAGGCCGGAAGACTGGCAGCACTTGGCAAGATGTCGGCGGCCATCGTCCATGAGGTCAACCAGCCGGTTGCAGCGATCCGCACCTTCACCGCAAGCGGTGAACTGCTGCTGAAAAAGAACAAGCTCTCGGATGCCGCGGAGATACTCGGCCGCATCCGGTCGATGACCGACCGGCTGGCGAACATCACTTCCGACTTGCTGCTGTTTTCCCGCCGCACGGGGAAAGGCATGACGGCGGTGGATGTGAATGCCTGCGTTGAGGCGGTTGCTGAGGAGTTTGCGGTTGAACTTGCCGAAGAAGGGATTGAGCTTCGACTCGATCTCGAACAACCGCCGCCTCTGGCCAATGGCAATCCCGTACGTCTTGAGCAACTGGTTTCGAACATGCTGCGCAATGCGGTGCAGGCAATCGCGGAGCGTGGCCGCCAAAAGGGAGTGATCCGCATCGAAACCACGGTGGAAAGCGGCAACGCCGTCCTGCGTTTCCAGGACAATGGTTGCGGCATGTCGCGGGAAACCCTCGACCAGTTGTTCGAACCCTTCTTCACCACGAAGAATATCGGTGAAGGCGTCGGCCTCGGGCTTGCCATCTGTTACGCGATTGCCGACGAGGCCGGTGGAACCATCCGCGCGGAAAACCAGCCGGGCGGCGGTGCGGAATTTGTCGTCAGCCTGCCGCTCGCCACGCTGAACCCTTCGCCTGCAGCACAGCAGCAGGCAAAAGCCCCGCAAGCCATCCCGGAGAAGGCAAATGCCTGACCTGGCCGTGGAAAACTGTCCGGTACTGCTGGTCGACGATGATCGGGCGATGCTGCAGTCGACGGCGCAGTGGCTTTCGCTGTCGGGCTGCAAGGTGCGCGGCTTCGCCGATCCGGTTTTGCTGCTGAAATCGATCAAGCCCGGCAAGGCCTGTGTCGTCGTTTCCGATATCCGCATGCCCGGCATGGACGGCATGGAACTGTTGCGGGCCGTTCATGCCCGCGATCCCGGAACGCCGGTTATCCTGATCACCGGCCATGGCGACATACCGCTGGCGGTGCGGGCGATGAAGGCAGGCGCGTTTGATTTTTTCACCAAACCCTTTTCGCCGGAAGAATTGCTGAATTGCGTCAACCGCGCTGCCGGTCTGGCGCTGCAGGAACGCCGGCAGCCATCGCGAGAGGACATGCGGGTTGCCGAGAAAGCGGCTTTGCCCGATGGCAGCGGGCAATCCGGCGGCCTGCCCGGACGCGTCGAGCAGTATGAAAAGGCAGCGATCATGGATGCGCTGCTGCGCCATGACGGCAGGATAGCCGGCGTTATGGAGGAACTCGCCATACCGCGCCGCACCCTCAATGAGAAGATGCGCAAATACGGCATATCGAGCCGGGATTTCCGGAAATAACGGCTTGTTCGGGCCCTGTACCTGCGAAAAATCGGCAAGAACTTGCCGATTTTGAAATTTCCGGCCCAGGCGTTAAGGTCCCAATCGGAAATTTGGGAGGAAATCATGAAAACAGTTCTGAAAGCCCTTTTGGCATCCACCGTGCTCGCCTACTCGGCAACGCAGGTTCTGGCCGTTGAATGGAACGTGTCCCTGTGGGGCAAGCGGCGCGCTTTTACCGAGCACGTTGAAAAGCTCGCCGAGCTGGTCAAGGAAAAGACCGGCGGCGAATTCACGCTGAACATTTCCTATGGCGGCCTGTCGAAAAACCGTGAAAATCTTGACGGCATCTCGGTGGGTGCTTTCGAGATGGCGCAGTTCTGTGCCGCCTATCACCCTGACAAGAACCCGACCCTGATGGTGCTCGACCTGCCTTTCCTTGGCGTCGAAACCCTCAAGCAGGAAGGCGATCTCGACATGGCGCTCTATCAGCACCCCGAGGTGGTGAAGGATCTGGCACGCTGGAATGCCACGATCATCATGGCCTCGCCGCTGCCCCAGTACAATCTGGCCGGTGTCGGCGATGCACCCTCGAAGCTGGAGGATTTCAACGGCATGCGGGTCCGTGCCACTGGCGGCATGGGCGAAGCCTTCAAGAAGGTTGGCGCGGTGCCGACCTCGGTAACGTCTTCGGAAGCCTATACCGCACTTGAATCCGGCGTGGTTGACGCGGTCGCCTTTGCCCCTCATGCGCATCTTTCCTTCCGCACCATCGAGATCGCCAAATGGTGGACGGCAAACCTCAACCCCGGTTCCGTCAATTGTCCGGTGGTGGCAAACAAGGATGCCCTGGCTGCCCTTTCGGACGCGCATCGCGACGCCCTGATGTCGTCGATCCCTGCCTCCATGGACCGATATTACGAGGCCTATCAGGCGGTCTACGACAAATGGGAGCCGACGCTGGAGAAGAACGGTGTCGCCAAGATCACCTTGCCGGATGAAGTGGTAAGCGGTCTTCAGGAAGCCGCTGCAGGCCCGGTTCGCGAAGAATGGCTGGCTGCCAACGAGGGCAAGATCGCGGCCAAGGAACTCTACGAGTTCACCAAGGCCAAGCTGGCTGAGATGAAGTAGCACTGCGCTGAGGCCGCGGCGTCAAACGCCGCGGCCCTGCTCTGTTTCCTTCTCAGTCCGACAGATGTCCGCTCATTCCGTTCACTCCGATGACAGCGCGGTCAGCCGCGCCGACCGCTGGCTGTTTCGCATCGAAAGCTGGATGGCGCTGGCCGGTGGCCTTGCCATTCTCGGCGCGATGATTCTGTCCGTCGTCAACATTCTCGGCCGCAAGTTCCTCAACTGGCCGGTGCCCGGCTATGTGGCAATCATGTCCCAGGTCATGCCCGTCATGGCATTCATGGGCATTGCCTATTGCCAGCGGCTGGGCAGCCATATTCGCATGGACATCGTGGTCGGCGCATTGAAAGGCAAGGCATTGTGGACCGCAGAACTGGCGGGCGTACTTCTGATGGCGGTTCTCACCGTTGCGCTCGTTTACGGCTCTTTCGATCATGCCATGCGGGCGTTCACCCTGGGCGACACCACAGACGATCTGGGTATTCCCACCTGGCCGGTAAAGCTGCTGGTGCCGGTAATGTTCTGTTTTCTGCTCGCCCGTTTCGCGCTGCAAAGCTGGGCTTACTGGCTGGCGATGAAATCCGGCACCGGGGAGCCCGTCGCCGTGCCGTTGATCGAGGATGCGGCAACCCAGGCGATGAACGAGGCCGAAACCGTTTCCGGGCAGGCTGACGACGAGGCTACCCGATGAGCGCGATGGAAGTCTGCCTGCTGCTTGCCGGTGTGCTGCTCGTCCTTGTGGTGATCGGTGTGCGCGTCGCTTTCGCCACTGCGCTGGTCGGTATGGTGGGCCTGTTTTCCTTCTATGCCTTCGAGAAGGGTTATCCCCTCGACAAGGCCTTTGTCATCACCTTGAAACTGGCAGGACAGATTCCCCATTCCAAGACGGAAAGCCATGTTCTGGCACTCATTCCGACCTTCATTCTGATCGGCTATCTCGCCTATTTCGCCGGCTTCACCAAGGCGCTGTTCGAGGCTGCCAAACGATGGGTTGGCTGGTTGCCCGGCGGGCTCGGCGTGGCGACCGTCTTTGCAACGGCAGGCTTTGCCGCCGTCTCCGGAGCGTCGGTTGCCACCTCTGCGGTCTTTGCGCGTATCGCTATCCCGGAAATGCTGAAGATCGGCTACGACAAGCGCTTTGCTGCGGGGGTCGTGGCGGCGGGCGGCACGCTGGCTTCGCTGATCCCGCCTTCCGCAATTCTTGTCATCTACGCCATCATCACTGAAAGTTCCGTCGGCAGGCTTCTGATGGCGGGTTTTCTGCCCGGCCTGGTTTCCGCCCTGATCTATGCCGCGCTGATCGTGCTGATGGCGAGCTTCCGCAAGGATCTGGGGCCGGCCGTCAAGGGCTTCAGCTGGAAGGAACGCATTGTTTCGGTTCCCGGCACGCTTCCCATCCTCTTCGTCGTCTTCATCATCATCTACTGCATCTATGCCGGTTGGGGCACGCCTACCGAAGCAGGCGCGCTGGGTGCCTTCGTCGTGCTGGTCATGTCGCTGGCCAAGGGGACCAACTGGACGCAGTTGCGCGGCGCGCTGATCGAGAGCGCGAAACTAACCGCCATGATCTTCACCATGATCTGGGGCGTGCTGATCTATGTGCGCTATCTGGGCTTTGCCGATCTGCCGGGTGCCTTCGCCGACTTCATCACCGGCCTCGACCAGCCGGCAATTGTCACCCTGTTCCTGATCCTGCTGGCCTATGTGATTCTCGGCATGTTCATGGACGCGATCGGCATGCTCATCCTCACCCTGCCGATCACCTTTCCGGCCGTCATCGCGCTCAATGGTGGTCCGGATGTGACCTATGCCGACTCAACGCTCGGCATGTCCGGCGAGAACTGCGCGGTCTGGTTCGGCATCATCGTCGTCAAGATGGCGGAACTCTGTCTGATCACGCCGCCGATCGGTCTCAACTGCTTCGTCGTTGCCGGTGTGCGGCCCGATATCTCGGCGCAGGATGTCTTCCGCGGTGCCTCGCCCTTCTTCATCGCCGATGTGATTACCGTCGGCGTGCTGATTGCCTTCCCGCAGATCGTGCTCTGGCTGCCCAACGTATTGCTGGGCTAGCCGAAACCCGTCTCAAAGGGACAATACGGGCTACTTTCTCAGGCAGCCTTGCTCGCCTGCGCCTTGAGAAAGAAATCGGCAAGCTGACGGGCGATTTCCGGCGAGTCGTTCTCTTCCTCCAGCGCCTCCAGGGCAGCCTTTCCCTGTTCCTCGGAGAACGCCACGCCCGACCGCACCTTGATCAGGTCGCGCATGTATTCCGTGGTGAATTCGGGATGCGGCTGGAAGCTGATCGCCTTAATGCCGTGGTTGCCGTAATAGGCAAGGCCGGCATTGGCGCAGAAGTCCGTCGACGCGATCACCCGGGCATCGGCAGGTTTTTCCACCACCTGGTCTTGGTGTAGTGCCAGAAGCTCGATCTCCGCTTCTTCCGTCTTGTAGGCAGTCTGTCCGAGTCCCCATCCCTCGGGAAACTTGATCACCTTGCCGCCAAGTGCCTGGGCAAGGATCTGATGGCCGAAGCAGATCCCGGCAATCGGAATTTCAGCGCCATAGGCTTTGCGAATGAAATCCTCGAGCGGCGGGATGAAGGCATGATCTTCATAGGCGCCGTGCCGAGACCCGGTGATCAGCCAGGCATCGGCGTTGTGAATGTCCTCGGGAAACTCGTCGTCCACCACGGCCCAGGTCTCGAAGGTGAAACCGTAGCCGGAAAGCAGCCGCTCGAACATGGCCGGGTATTCGCCGTGTTTTGCGACGATTTCTTCAGGTACATGGCCGGTTTGCAGGATACCGATTTTCATGATTGACGTCCGTCATGGTAGAAACCGGCAGAACATATCCATCTCCGCGAAGGTTGAAAAGAGCAATGTCCGGTTTCGACTACTCATCCGATGCCTATCATGTCGAAAAACGCCGGCAGCTTGCGCCCCTGATAACGCAGCCGGTCGAGCCTTTCCGGGCGGAGTTCGACCGCGATGTTGTGGGCGGCGAGGCGCGTTTCTGGATGGAAATCCACATGGGGTTGCTAAAAGCCTCGGCGACACTGCCCCAATGGTGCGAGCAGCTTCTCTCCCTCAACGATGCCGAGGCGCTTCGGGCGCTTCAGCCGCGTGTGGTTTCCCTTGGCGCGCA
Source organism: Phyllobacteriaceae bacterium (assembly GCA_023954255.1). Lineage (GTDB taxonomy): Bacteria > Pseudomonadota > Alphaproteobacteria > Rhizobiales > Rhizobiaceae > Salaquimonas. The sequence goes on from JAMLIH010000013.1 coordinate 51,506, forward strand.
GCTCATTCATCATGCCCATGGCCATCATCACATCGAGGATGAGCACTTCTTCCCGGTCTTTCTGCAACGGTATCCGGAACTGGCCAACCCGATCGATCTTCTCGAACACGATCATGAGGTCCTTGCATCGGTTCTCGATGACATGGAGAAGGCCGTTGCCGGCATGAACCGACCTGCCGGAGCCGGCGAAAAGGCCGGCCGCGACGAATTACTGGTGGCTGGCGAAGTCCTTCACAAGGCAGCCTTGCGGCTTGACCGGCTGTTCGTCCGTCACATCGGCGATGAAGAGGAAATCTGTCTGCCGGTCCTCGCCCAGTGGTGAAGCATCACGAGGCAGAATAGTGGACCCACCGACCAGGCGGGGACGGGCTGAAGGTTCAGGAGGTGAGATGTTGCCGGAAGAAGATTGGTGGAGCTAAGCGGGATCGAACCGCTGACCTCTTGCATGCCATGCAAGCGCTCTCCCAGCTGAGCTATAGCCCCACATTCTGACTTGCCCGCAGGCATTTTGTCAGGTGGTGGGTACCGGGTTTCCCCGGTCCCCGTCAGGGCCGTTGGAATACAGCCCCGATGAATTCAAATCAAGACCTAATGCGCTTTCGCGGCGATTATCGGGCCACCGGCCGGGTCGCCGCGAAAACCATCAGATCTCGTCGTCGTCCTTGGCCGGCATCACACCCGGAATCGGAGCATCTTCATCGTCTTCATCGTCGAGGAAGATGTCGTCATCTGCCGCATCGTCCTCGTCATCCTCGTCGATGTCGACATCGGGAATGTCCGGAATATCGTCATCCGTTACATCGTCGGACGTGGTGATCTCGTCATCGTCGTCGTCATCGTCCTCTTCGGAATCCTCGAGGCTGACGATTTCAACGGCGCTGTCGTCCTCCAGCTCTTCTTCCTCGTCTTCAGCCTCCTCGACATCGTCTTCCTGGTCGTCGAGGTCAGGTGCGGCCTGCTCCTTCTTGACCTTCACCACGCTGGCAGTTTCCAGAAAATAGGCGAGCGGATAGCTTTTTCCAGTATAGGGGGAAACCACCGGGTCCTTGTTCAGATCGTAGAACTTGCGCCCGGTATCGGGGCACACCCGTTTGGTTCCTAGTTTGTCTTTCGCCACGGTCAGCCTCTTTCTGCCAAAGGTGAACAAACACATTGTTGGGGAACAAATCGCGCTTCCCATACAGCCCTCAGCTTTTCCTGTCAAAACCAAATTTTCAGCAGGGAATGCCCCAATTCGCGGCACGGTTTGCAGTGCTGTTTTGCGGACAAAAGGCCGGGTGACGCCGCCAGCAAGCTGTGTTAGGGGAGCGCCGGTTCAATCCATCCCCATCCCGCCTGCCAAGGGCTCCGACAAGAAAGACGAATCTTCATGGCGTCGCATGGACCGGTAGCGCCGATGACTGCAAGCAGGACGAAATCCCTTTCGGGAACCGCGGCAGTACCCGGTGACAAATCCATATCCCACCGTTCCGTGCTTCTCGGAGGGCTGGCCAGCGGCACGACAAGGATTACAGGCCTGCTGGAAGGTGAGGATGTGCTCAATTCCATCAAGGCAAGCCGGGCGCTTGGCGCACAGGCCCTAAAGGAAGGCGATCAGTGGATCGTTCAGGGCGCCGGCAACGGTCTGCTGCTGGAACCCGGGGCGGCAATCGACTTCGGCAATTCCGGCACCGGCTGCCGCCTCTATATGGGGCTTGTCGGCAGTTATGATTTTCCCGTCACTTTCGAAGGGGACGCCTCGCTTTCGAAACGCCCCATGGGGCGCATCATCGATCCCCTGAAGCTGATGGGAACGCAGCTTGTCGACAGCCGGGAGGGTTGCCGCCTGCCGATCACCTTTCGCGGCCCGCGTGTTGCAGCGCCCATCGAGTACCGCGTGCCGATGCCGTCGGCCCAGGTGAAATCGGCCGTCCTGCTTGCCGGCCTCAACGCGCCGGGGATTACCACGGTCATTGAAGCAGTCATGACCCGTGATCACAGCGAGAAGATGCTGGCAGGCTTCGGCGCGGCCATCGAGGTGGAAACGGCGGCCGATGGAACCCGCACCATCCGGCTCCAGGGGCAGGGGAGGTTGACGGGCTGCGACATTCAGGTGCCGTCCGATCCTTCTTCAGCCGCCTTTCCCATCGTTGCGGCGCTGATCGTGCCGGACAGCGATGTGAGCCTGCCAAACATTCTGATGAATCCGACCCGCACGGGCCTCATTACCACCTTGCTGGAAATGGGTGCGGACATTGAAATTGCCAATGAGCGCGAAAGCGGCGGTGAAATGATTGCCGATCTGCGCGTGCACTCCTCGCAGTTGAAAGGCGTGACCGTGCCGGGCAGCCGCTCGGCCTCGATGATAGATGAATATCCGGTGCTGGCGGTTGCCGCCGCCTTTGCCGAGGGCGAGACGGTGATGGAGGATGTCGGCGAGTTGCGGGTAAAGGAAAGCGACCGCCTTGCAGCCGTTGCCGAAGGCCTCAGGGCCAACGGTGTTGTCTGCGAGGAGGGCAAGGACTGGCTGAAGGTGACCGGAACGCCAGGCGGCAAGGGGCTGGGCGGCGCGGGTTCCGGCAGCGTCCCTCCGGTTGCCACCCATCTCGATCACCGCATTGCCATGAGCTTCCTGGTCATGGGGCTGGCTGCCGAAAAGCCTGTGATGATCGACGATGCCTCCCCGATCGCCACCAGTTTCCCGGAATTCGTGCCGCTGATGCAGGGTCTCGGCGCGGCACTGGAATGAGAGAGCCACCGGACAGCATTGATACTCAAATATGGGTCAGGATGAGTCCTTGGTATAAGGCTGCTCAACGCGCCTCCCATTTGGCGCATATTGAAAAAGCAGATGATCCCGAATTTAAAGAAATTTTGTTAAACTCGCTTCGTCATTTTGAAGAGTTCAGTGAGTCGATTGGCTTTGTAGAAGGTTGGTCTGAAGTAGGTCATAATTTCGTTGAGGTCAGATGGCTTCCGCACAAACTGCGATATGCTTATGACTATCGCTATCTGACGGAGATATTTTTGATAATCGCAATCGATGGTCCCGCCGCTTCCGGCAAAGGAACGCTGGCGCGCAGATTGGCCGCCCATTACGGCCTGCCCCATCTCGATACCGGCCTTACCTACCGTGCCGTCGCCCATGCGCTGATGCAGGTGGGGCTGCCGCTCGACAACGAGAAACTTGCCGCGGAAGTTGCTGCCAGCATCGATCTGGGCGCACTCGACCGTGCCGTGCTTTCGACCCACGAGATCGGTGAGGCAGCCTCGAAAGTCGCCGTGATGGGTGCTGTGCGTCGGGCTCTTGTCGAGGCCCAGAGAAAGTTCGCCGCTTCCGGTGCGGGTGCCGTGCTCGATGGGCGGGATATCGGCACGGTGGTCTGCCCCGATGCCGATGTGAAGCTGTATGTCACGGCAACGCCGGAAGTTCGTGCCCGCCGCCGCCACGAGGAAATTCTCTCCGGGGGAGGTGTGGCGGAATACGAGGACATTCTCGCCGATATCAAAAAGCGTGACGCGCGCGACATGAACCGTGCCGATTCGCCCCTGAAGCCGGCTGAAGATGCGTACTTGATCGATACGAGTGAAATGGATATAGAGTCCGCGTTTCGCGCCACTCTTGACCACGTCGAAGACGTATTGAGCGCAAAACAGGCCTGAAACGGCATTTTCTCGATTTATGACACGGGATGTTTCGGCGGGGTAACCTGCCCTTTCCGGGTTTGGGAATTGCCTGGCTGAAAATGAACCGGAAGGGATGCCCACGCGCCGCAAGCCATTCGATGGCGGGCATGTCCTCCGAAACGCAACACGAACCCGGCGCAGATGCAGGACCGCGCTATTCGCAAGGCATTGATGCCTGCGAAAATCCAACCGCCGCCCTGCCAGGAGCACTAATGGAAAGTCTGAACCCGACCCGGGAAGAGTTCGAAGCTCTTCTCAATGAATCCTTTGAAACCCACGATGTCGTCGAAGGCTCGGTTGTCAAAGGTCTGATCACCGCGATCGAAAAGGACATGGCCGTCATCGATGTCGGCCTGAAAGTCGAAGGCCGCGTGCCTTTGAAGGAATTCGGTGCCAAGGCAAAGGACGGCTCGCTCAATGTGGGCGATGAAGTCGAAGTCTATGTCGAGCGCATCGAAAACGCCCTGGGCGAAGCCATGCTGAGCCGGGAAAAGGCCCGCCGCGAGGAAAGCTGGCAGCGCCTTGAGGAAAAATTCGAGAACAACGAGAAGGTCGAAGGCATCATCTTCAACCAGGTCAAGGGCGGTTTCACCGTCGATCTGGATGGTGCCGTCGCCTTCCTGCCGCGTTCCCAGGTGGATATCCGTCCGATCCGCGACGTGACACCGCTGATGAACAATCCGCAGCCCTTCCAGATTCTCAAGATGGACCGCCGCCGCGGCAACATCGTTGTCTCGCGCCGCACCATCCTGGAAGAAAACCGTGCCGAACAGCGCTCCGAGATCGTCCAGAACCTCGAAGAGGGTCAGGTTGTCGAGGGTGTGGTCAAGAACGTCACCGACTATGGTGCGTTCGTTGATCTCGGCGGCATCGACGGTCTGCTGCACGTCACCGACATGGCCTGGCGCCGCGTCAATCATCCTTCGGAAATCCTGCAGATCGGTCAGACCGTGAAGGTTCAGATCATCCGCGTGAACCAGGAAACCCATCGCATTTCGCTCGGCATGAAGCAGCTCGAAAGCGATCCGTGGGAATCGATCGAGTCCAAGTTCCCGATCAACTCGCGCATCAAGGGCCGTATCACCAACATTACCGATTACGGCGCCTTCGTGGAAATCGAACCGGGTATTGAGGGGCTTATCCACGTCTCCGAAATGTCCTGGACGAAGAAGAACGTTCATCCCGGCAAGATCGTTTCCACCAGCCAGGAAGTCGACGTTCAGGTGCTCGAGGTCGATCCGGCCAAGCGCCGCATCTCGCTCGGCCTCAAACAGACCCTGGAAAATCCGTGGGAAGGTTTTGCCAAGCAGTTCCCGGTCAATTCCAGGGTTTCCGGCGAGGTCAAGAACAAGACCGAATTCGGCCTGTTCATCGGGCTGGAAGGCGATGTCGACGGCATGGTTCACTTGTCCGATCTGGACTGGAACCGTTCCGGCGAGGAAGCCATCGAGGACTACAACAAGGGCGACACGGTTGAAGCCGTCGTTCTTGATGTGGACATCGAGAAGGAGCGCATCTCGCTCGGCATCAAGCAGCTTTCCGGTGATCCGATCGGCGATGCCGCCGAGGCAGGTGATCTGCGCAAGGGCGCTGTCGTGACCTGTGAAGTGCTTGAAGTGAAGGATAACGGTCTCGAGGTGAAAATCGCCGACACCGACATCCAGACCTTCATCAAGCGTGCCGATCTTTCCCGCGATCGCGACGAGCAGCGCCCCGAGCGTTTTGCTCCCGGTCAGAAGGTCGATGCCCGCGTCACCCAGTTCGACAAGAAAAACCGCAAGGTTGGCGTGTCGATCAAGGCGCTGGAGATCGCAGAGGAGAAGGAGGCTGTTGCCCAATACGGTTCCACCGACTCCGGCGCATCCCTTGGCGACATTCTTGGCGCCGCGCTGAAAGAAAAATCCGGCGAGAAGTAATAGCCGGACAGTGCTGAGAAAAGGCCCGTGCTGCATCTGCAGTGCGGGCCTTTTGCTTTTTACGAACCGCTTGCCGCAAATCCGTCCCGCTGTTAGTGCAGGGGAGATTGTGCCCCTGCAGGCAGATCAGACAGGAGAATTCCGATGGCCGCATCAACCGCCCTTTCTGCCGATGAGATCGTTGACCGGCGCAGGATGAAGCGGCGCATCACTTTCTGGCGGATCACAGCCTTGCTGTTGTTGGCAGCGGTGATCGCAGCGGTGTTGTGGGCGCTCGGCGCCTTCGATGGCTTGAGCAAGCAGAGCAGCGACCATATTGCCCGGGTCAGGATTTCGGGCGTAATCACCAATGACAAGCCGATGCTCGATCTGCTGGATGATCTGAAGGACAAGGATCAGGTCAAGGCAGTCATTCTCGACATATCCTCGCCGGGTGGCTCCACCGTGGGCGGCGAGGCGATTTATGAGGCGGTGCGCGCGTTGGCTGAGGAAAAGCCGGTCGCGACCAGTGTCGGCACCCTGGCAGCCTCCGCCGGCTACATGATTGCCGCTGCATCCGACCACATCGTTGCGCGCCGCTCTTCCATCGTCGGCTCGATCGGCGTCATCTTCCAGTATGGCCAGGTCTCCGAACTGCTCGACAAGATCGGCGTCGAGGTCAACGAGATCAAGTCATCGCCGCTGAAGGCCGAGCCGTCGCCCTTCACGCCGACATCGCCCGAGGCTCGCGCGATGATCGACCGGATCGTTCAGGACAGCTATCAGTGGTTTGTCGATCTGGTGGCGAAAAGGCGCGATTTCACTCCGCTGAAGGCGCGCCAGCTCGCAGATGGCAGTATTTTCACCGGTGCGCAGGGGCTGGAGAACGGCCTGATCGACGAAATTGGCGATGAGGAAACCGCCAAGGCGTGGCTGGTGGCGGAAAAGGGCTTGTCGGAGGATCTTGAGATTTACACCTGGAAACCGGAAACCGGCAGCGATTTTTATCCGTCCAACCCGGCCGGGAAGACGGCATCCGCTCTTCACTGGCTGGCCGTTCAACTGGGGCTGGTGGCGCCGTCTGCCCCGCTTCAGGGCATCTATGAGGTCTTGCCGGAGCGCTTGTTTCTTGACGGGCTGGTTTCCATGCTTCAGATTGACGGCTCGGCCGCACTCAGACGTTGAAGGCGAACTAGGGGGGTTATCATAAGGCGATGATCAAGTCCGAGCTTATCCAGTTGATTGCGGACAAGAATCCGCATCTCTACCTCCGCGATGTGGAGAACATTGTAAACGCCATTTTCGGCGAGATAACCGATGCGCTGGCCAGTGGTGACCGGGTTGAATTGCGCGGTTTCGGCGCCTTCTCGGTAAAGAACCGGAAGCCCAGGGTCGGGCGCAATCCGAAGACCGGCGATCGCGTCGAAGTCGAGGAGAAATGGGTACCATTCTTCAAGACCGGCAAGGAATTGCGCGAACGGCTGAACGGCTGAAGACGGCCGCGATCGAAATTATAGCCGCAGGGTACGGAAACTGATTACCGATGGTTAGAAAACTCGTCTTTCTGTTTGTCGCGCTGCCGGTTGCCGTTGTGCTGATCATGCTGTCGGTAGCAAATCGCGCGCCTGTTCAGTTGAGCCTCGATCCGTTCAATTCGACCGACCCGGCAATCGCCTTTACCCTTCCGCTGTTCGTGTTTCTGTTTGCTGCCCTGCTGCTTGGCATGGTTGTCGGTTCCGTCGCCACCTGGTTCACCCAGGGCAAGCATCGCAAAAAGCTGCGCAGGGAGCACTCAGAGGCCGTCAAGTGGCAGGGCGAGGCCGAAACGCAAAAGAAGCGCGCCGAGGAACTGGCGCTGGAGCTTCACCCCGAGCTGAAGTCCCTGCCGGCTTCCGAACGGGCTGCCTGAACCGACCGCGCGGTTCAGCCGATCAGATAGACTATGACCGCCAGAACGATCGAGATGATCAGGCCGGTTATGACCACACTGCCATAGTTTTCCGTTAATTCCTTTGCCATCCCGCCCTCCTGCGCAGCCCGGTCAGTTTCTGCCGTTACGTTAGCATGATGCAATCCCTGTGCAAGACCGGTTTTCACACCGGGCCAATTGCTTTAGAGCGTGTCTGGCTTCAATAGAGGCTGCGCGCCGGCGGGTGCGCCCGATTTGTAAAACCCGGAAAGAGCATGGCCCGTAACCGGAAACCGGCAAGAAGATCCAATGACCGGGATATGTCAGGACCGGTGAGGCCCGGCCGTCCGCCGGGGCAGCCCGCGGCCGCAGGCAAGCCGGCACCCCAGAAGCGCGATCACGATGCTCCGTCTGCTGCGCCCAGGCTCGCTCCCGCAACAGCGCGGCTGAGCGAAAAGACCGGCCTGCTGCTGACGACCCAGCCGGACGAAAACTATGCCCTGCTCGATTCCGGCGAGGGTCAGAAACTTGAACGCTATGGCAGCCTGCTCATCGTCCGCCCCGAAGGCCAGGCAATCTGGCAGCGGAGTTTGCCGCGGGAACGCTGGCAGGCAGCCGATGCGGTCTTCACCGGCGATACCGATGAAGAAGGTCTCGGCCGCTGGCAGTTTCGCGATCAAAATCAGGGTGAGACCTTCCCCATGCAATGGGAGGGCATGCCCTATCGGGGCCGTTTCACCTCTTTTCGCCATACCGGCGTCTTTCCCGAGCAGGCTGCCCATTGGCGTTTCATGGAACAGCAGCTTGCGCAGTTTTCCGGGAAGGGCGAGCCGCCGCGGGTACTGAACCTGTTCGGTTATACGGGCATTGCCTCCCTGGCGGCGGCGAGAGCCGGCGCTCATGTTACCCATGTGGATGCCTCGAAAAAGGCCATCGGCTGGGCGCGCGAAAACCAGGATTGCGCCGGGCTGGCCGACAGGCCGATCCGATGGATCTGCGAGGATGCCGTCAAGTTCTGCGAGCGCGAGGTGCGCCGGGGCAGCCTTTATGAAGGCATCCTGCTTGATCCGCCTGCCTATGGCCGAGGCCCGAAGGGTGAGGTCTGGCAGCTTTTCGAGCACCTGCCGCACATGGCGGATCTCTGCCGCCAACTCGTATCGCCGCGTGCCGGCTTCGTCGTCCTCACGGCTTACACGATCCGCGCTTCTTTCCTCGCCATCCATGAGCTCATGCAGGAGGTCTTCGGCGATATGGGTGGCTTGCTGGAGTCCGGAGAACTGACCATCGCCACCGAGAATTCCGGCCGCCGTCTTTCCACGTCGATGTTCAGCCGCTGGACCTCGCATCAGGGCGAAACCGCGCTTCCGTCCGGGAAAAATCCGCATGACTGACAGCCCATCGAGAACGTCCGGCAAGGTCAAGACGGTCACCTCCACCGCCAATCCGCTCGTCAAGCGTATCAAGGCGCTGGCAATGAAGAAGAACCGCGACCGCGAGGGCGTGTTCCTGGCAGAGGGCCGCAAGCTGTTGACCGACGCGATGGACAGGGGCTGGGAAATCGACACGGTAGTCTGCTCCCGCGAGATGGCAGCCGATGCCGGCTTTGCAACCACAATCGCGAAGTGCCGGGCCGCGGGCGCGGATATTCTCGAAGTCAGCGAAAAAGTGCTGGGCACCATTTCCCGCCGAGACAACCCGCAGATGGTGATTGCTGTGGTCCGTCAGCGCTGGCAGGCACCGGCAGACCTTCTGGCCAGGCTCAATGAGCCGGGTGATGTTGTCATCGCACTCGACCGGGTGCGCGATCCCGGCAATCTCGGCACCATCATACGGGCGGCCGATGCCGCAGGTGCAAAGGGAATCCTGCTGGTCGGCGACTGTACCGACGCTTTCTCGCTCGAAGCCATCCGGGCAACCATGGGTTCGGTTTTCCATGTTCCGCTTGCCCGGGTGAGTGAGCCGGAGTTCATCGCAATGGTGCGGAATGCGGGTCAGGCCATTCAGACTGTTGGCACGCATCTCAAGGGTGCCGTGGACTACCGCACGGTTCGTTGGCAGAAAAACCCCGTCATCCTGCTCATGGGCAACGAACAGCAGGGACTGACGGAAGCGCTGGCCGCCGCCTGCAGCGATCTGGTGTTCATCCCCATGGCGGGTCAGGCCGATTCGCTAAACCTCGCGGTTGCCACCGGAATCGTTCTGTTTGAGGCGCGGCGGGATAATCTGGTAATGCAAAGACCGGATGAAACGAGGAGGGGCGGCAGCGCATGAAGATTCGCAGACGTACCGCCGTATTGCTGGCCGCTGCCATTGTCGCTCTCGATCTTGCCGTCAAAAACCGGGTGGAAACATACCTCCCTTTCCAGCAGCCTGTTCCCGTACTGCCGTTTCTTTCCTGGTTTCGAACCTGGAACGA
>JAMLIH010000130.1 GCA_023954255.1 Phyllobacteriaceae bacterium
CAATCGAGATGCTGCGGGAAGAAGGCATCGACGCCTTCGGTCCCATACCTGCCGACACGATGTTTCATGCTGCTGCCCGCAAGAAGTATGACGCAGTGATCTGCATGTACCACGATCAGGCGCTGATCCCGGTCAAGACCATCGGCTTCGACGATACCGTCAACGTGACGCTCGGCCTGCCGTTCATCCGTACCTCGCCGGATCACGGCACCGCTTTCGACATTGCCGGAACAGGCAGGGCGAACCCTGCCAGCATGATCGCCGCGCTCAAAATGGCCGCTGAAATGGCCTCCCATGCCGGGCGCGAAAGCGGGAACGGCGCGTGAGCGGGCAGATCGACGATCTGCCGCCGTTGCGCGAGGTCATCGCCCGTCACGGGCTGATGGCAAAGAAGGCGCTGGGGCAGAACTTCCTGCTCGATCTCAACCTTACCGCCCGCATTGCGCGGCAGGCCGGGCCGCTCGAAGGCCATGACGTTGTCGAGGTCGGCCCCGGACCGGGCGGGCTGACGCGGGCCTTGCTGGCCGAAGGGGCAAGGCGGGTGATTGCCGTGGAAAAGGACCCGCGCTGCCTGCCGGCTCTGGCAGAGATCGCCGATCGCTATCCGGGCAGGCTGGAGATCGTCGAAGGCGACGCGCTTGAAACCGGCCTCGCCGACATGGTTCGGTCGCCTGCCCGCATCATCGCCAACCTGCCCTACAATGTGGCGACACCGCTGCTCACCGGCTGGCTGCTCACCGAACCCTGGCCTGCCTGGTTTTCCTCGATGACGCTGATGTTCCAGCGCGAAGTGGCCGAGCGCATCTGCGCTGCACCCGGCTCGAAAAGCTATGGCCGCCTGTCTGTGCTGTCGCAATGGCGCTGCGAGGCGGAGATCGCGTTCGATGTCGGCCCGAAGGCGTTTACACCGCCACCCAAGGTCACCTCCTCCGTCGCGGTGCTCTATCCGAGGGGAAACCCCCTGCCCTGTCCTGCGGATGCGCTGCAGCGGGTAACTGCGGCGGCCTTCGGCCAGCGCCGCAAGATGCTGCGCCAGTCGCTCAAATCCCTCGGTGGGGCGGACCTGCTGGAAAGGGCGGGGATAGAGCCGGAACGCCGTGCCGAAACCCTCGACATCGCGGAATTCGTCGCGCTGGCAAATGCGCTGTCAGGCTGATGCCGGCTACTTTTCCGAGCCGGTCAGCGTGCGCGCGAAATCGTAGAGCCCGTGGCGGCGATCCTGGCGCAGGCGTTCGGCAACGAGAACCGATTTGACCTCCTGAAAGGCGCGGTCGAGGTCGTCATTGATGACGACGTAATCGTATTCCTGCCAATGAGGAATTTCCTCCAGCGCATTCTTGAGACGGCGGGCGATCACTTCTTCGCTGTCCTCGGCCCGGCGCACCAGCCGGCGCTTCAGTTCGTCCATCGACGGCGGCAGGATGAAAACGGAAACCACATCGCCGCGCGCCTTTTCCATCAACTGCTTGCCGCCCTGCCAGTCGATGTCGAACAGCATGTCGCGGCCTTCCTGCATGGCCTGAATGGCGGGATCGCGCGGCGTACCGTAGAAATTGCCATGCACCTCCGCCCATTCCAGCAGCGCATCGGAATCGCGCATGCGCTGGAATTCGGTTTCGGAGATGAAGCGGTAATGGGTGCCGTCGATCTCGCTGCCGCGGCGCGCCCGAGTCGTTACGGAGACCGACAGGGTCAAATCGGGAAAGGCATTGAGCATGTTGCGGGCGATGGTCGACTTGCCCGCCCCGGAGGGCGATGAGAGCACCAGCATGACGCCACGCCGCGCCAGATTGTTAGCGATAGTTCCAGCCCCTGCCATGTCAGTCAAACTCGCCCCTTGCCCGTTTCGAAACCCGGAATCCGATCCGGTCTACTGAATGTTTTGCACTTGCTCCCGGAAGCGGTCAATGACCACTTTCATCTCAAGGCCGAAACCCGTCACGGCGACGGCGTTGGACTTCGAGCAGATCGTGTTGCACTCGCGATTGAACTCCTGACAAAGGAAATCGAGCTTGCGGCCGACCGCGCCGCCTTCTGCCAGCAGTGCGCGGGCAGAATCGATATGGGCGGTCAGGCGGTCGATCTCCTCCTGCAGGTCGGCCCTGGTGGCCAGCAGGGCGGCTTCCTGGTGCAGACGCTGTTCGTCCAGGCCGGTTCCTGCCTCCATCAGCCGTGCAAGCTGGGCGGCAAGCCGCTCGCGAATGCCTTGCGCACTACGCGAAGGGTCCCTGGCTACGGCATGGATAAACCGTTCGATCTCGTCAATCTGGCCGTTCAGAACCCCGGCGATGGCTGCGCCTTCCTGCAGGCGGGCCTTTTCAAGCGCTGCAACCGCGGCTGCGAAACTCTGCAGCAGCGTCTCGCTGCGGGCCTCGGCTTCCGCCGGATCGGGCACTGCCTCGCGGTATTCGACCACGCCGCGAACGGCAAGCAGCGCATCCGTGCTCGCGGGCAGCAGGCCGGTCTGTTCGGCAACCCTGCGAGCGATTTCGGCCGCCGCCGCCAGCGCTTCCTCATTGAGTACCGGAAGAACGGAAGCCCCGCTTTCCTCAAGCTGCAGGGAGACCTGGACATTGCCCCTTTGAATACGGGCGGAAAGCAGTTCGCGCAGTTGCGTCTCGATCGCTTCCATGCCGGCGGGAAGGCGGAAGCGCATATCGAGCGCCTTGCCGTTGACCGAGCGCAATTCCCAGATCCAGCCCGTTTCGCCGAAACTGCCCTGGCTGCGGGCAAACCCGGTCATGCTCTGTAAGGCCATTTGCCCCCCGGCACTTTCCGCCCCGATGAACTGAAGGAAACGCAGCGGGACGGCCCGCCTGCGTTACTGGGTCTGCGTGGCGGTGTCCGCAGTTCCTTCGGCAGCGCTGGCCTTTTCGGCTGCGCCTTCGGCTTCCTTCGCTGCGGCGGCTTTCGCCGCCTCCTCCTTCAGCCGTTTTTCGATCGACCGCCAGCGCGTCACATTCTGGTTGTGCTCGTCAAGCGTGGCGGCAAAGACATGGCCACCTGTGCCGTCGGCAACGAAGTAGAGGTCCTCGGTGCGCGAGGGGTTGGCAACCGCCTCCATGGCGGCGCGACCCGGATTGGCAATCGGCGTCGGCGGCAGACCGTTGATGAGATAGGTGTTGTACGGGGTCTCGCGGTCGATATCCGACTGGAAGATCGGACGGTCCTTGGGTTTTCCCTGACCGCCGAACAGGCCGTAGATGATCGTCGGATCGGATTGCAGGCGCATGCCCTTGTTGAGGCGGTTGATGAACACGCTGGCGACCCGCGGCCGCTCATCCGCCTTGGCGGTTTCCTTTTCCACGATGGAAGCGAGAATCACCAGCTCCTCGGGCGTCTTGATCGGCAGGCCCTCGATGCGGCGCTCCCAGATTTCAGCGAGCTGCCTGGTCTGCTGGCGCTTCATCTGATCGATGATTTCCTGCCGTGTCGTGCCGCGCTGGAAAGGATAGGTATCGGGCAGCAGGCTGCCCTCCTCGGGCACATCATCCGGCATCCCGCCTTCGAGCACCGGATGCTCGGCAATGCGCTGCAGCGCCTGGAAACTGGTCAGCCCTTCGGGGATCGTCACCTTGTGGATGATCCCCTTGCCGGAGACGATGGTGTCCATCACGTTGCGCATGCTCATGCCCGGCTTGAAGGCGTATTCGCCGGCTTTCAGCGAGGCGGTGTTGCGCGTCGCCTTGACGCCCTGGGTGAAGATGAAATCGCTGGAGATGATGCCCTGGGATTCGAGCGTGGCGGAAATCGCCGAAAGGCTGGTGCCCTCCTC
>JAMLIH010000131.1 GCA_023954255.1 Phyllobacteriaceae bacterium
GATGAAGCCGTCGCAAATGCCCGAAAGTACGGAAATTTTCCTGAGCCGGCTGGCAAGCGCAAAGCCGGTGGCGAGCGTCCCGGCCGAGGTTTCCTGCATGTGGACGATTTCCACCAGCTTCATGATGTGGGCGGGTGAAAAGAAGTGCAGGCCCAGGCACCGCGCCGGATTGGCAATCCCCTCGAAAATCAGCCCCGGATCGATATAGGAGGTGTTGGTCGCCAGAATGGCGTCTTCCGCCATGACGGCAGCCAGTCCGGCAAACGTGCCCCGCTTGACCTGCAAATCCTCGAACACCGCTTCAATCGCCAGATCGGCATCGTGTGCTGCCGCGTAATCGGTTCCGGCTGACAGGCGGTCCATCGGCGCTGCCGCCTTTTCGGCCGAGAGCTTGCCGCGCTTTACCGCGCCATCGATATTGGCCCTTACCCGGCCGATGGCAGCCTGTGCGCCCGCTTCATTCTGCTCCAGAATGTGGACGCTGTAGCCCGCGCCGACACACGCCGTGGCGATGCCCGCGCCCATCAGCCCGCCGCCGACGACAATGATGCGTTCGACGGGTTTTGCTTCTGCCCCCCTGATCAGTTCCGGTTTTGCCGCCTGCCGCTCGGCAAAAAAGGCATGGCGCAGGGCCTTCGACTGCTCGGAGGTTCTGAGTTCCAGAAACCGCTCACGCTCGCGCTGCTGGCCGTCCGAAAAGGGCAGGGTGGCAGCCCATTCGATGGCTTCCAGCGCCTGCACGGGGGAAAGCTGGCCTTTCGCCTTCTTTTCAAGTTCCGCACGTTTGGCGGCGAACCATTCGCTTCCGGGGTTTTCCACCGGCCTCTGGCTGACGGGTTCGGGTATAAGCGGGAGCATGTCCGCAAAGGCAGTCACGGCCCCATCAAGATCGTCCACCAGTACATCGACGATGCCGGCTTCCAGCATCTTTTCCGCAGGAAACATGCCGCCTGAGCAGATGATGTCTGCTGCAGTCTCGACACCCGCCAGTCTCGGCAGGCGCTGGGTGCCGCCGGCGCCCGGGATGATGCCGATATTGACCTCGGGCATGCCGAAACGGGTATCCGGCAAAGCAAGGCGAAAGGCGCAGGAAAGCGCGATCTCGAAACCGCCGCCCAGCACCGTGCCGTGCATGGCCGCGATCCACGGAACGGGCGAGGCCTCGATGGCGTTGCAGATATCGGGCAGGTGAGGTTCGGCGGCAGGCTTGTCGAACTCGCTGATATCGCCGCCGGCAACGAAGGTCTTTCCGGCGCATCTGAGGATTGCCGCCTTCGAATCCGAAGCTGCCACCTGCTGAACGGCTTCCGCCAGTCCCGCGCGCACCGCCTGCGATGTCGCATTGACCGGCGGGTTGTCGATGGTCACGAACGCCAACCCGTTTTTGAAGTCCACCGTCACCGGTTTGCCGCTCATCAAATGCTCCTCAACCCAACCGTCCGCTACTGCCGCGGATTGGTAGCGTCAGCGAATGCAAAAGAAAAGGGCGATCCCGGTGACGGGACCGCCCTTCGTTCGATTGCCGGAAGGATAGTGCATCCCTCCGGCCAACCCCGGCTTGAACGCCTTACAGCGCCTTGTCGGTGATCATGTGCGTCCAGGCACCTTCCGGTTTTGCAGAAATGACCGGATCGGAACCACCCGACATCAGCGCCTCAACGGTGCGCTCGTAGTCGGCGGGGTCGAGCGCGCCGTTGGAACCGGCGGTCAGCTTGGCGATCTCGCCCATCATGCGCTTCTGGTGCTTCTCGGTCTGGGCGCCGGTGGCATCGTTTTCGAGCACGATTCCGGCTGCCTCATCCGGGTTTTCCTCGGCATATTTCCAGCCCTTCATCGAGGCACGCACGAAACGCACCATCTTGTCGGCAAAGGCCTCGTCCTTCAGGCTGTCTTCCAGCACATAGATGCCGTCTTCCAGCGTCGAAACGCCCTGATCCTCATACTTGAAGACCACCAGATCTTCCGGCGTCAGGCCGGCGTCGATGATCTGCCAGTATTCGTTATAGGTCATGGTCGAAACGCAGTCGGCCTGCTTCTGCAGGATCGGGTCGACGTTGAAGCCCTGCTTGAGCACCGTCACACCGTTCTCGCCGCCATCGGTCGAAAGGCCGAGCTTGTTCATCCAGTTGAGGAACGGATACTCGTTGCCGCCAAACCACACGCCCAGCGTCTTGCCCTTGAAGTCGGCAGGCGAGGTGATGCCGGAATCCTTGCGGCAGGTCAGCATCATGCCGGAGGATTTGAACGGCTGGGCGATGTTGACCAGCGGCACGCCTTTCTCGCGCGTTGCCAGTGCCGACGGCATCCAGTCGAGCACCACATCGGCGCCACCGCCTGCGATCACCTGCGGCGGAGCGACGTCCGGGCCGCCCGGCTTGATTTCGACATCCAGGCCTTCCTCTTCATAGAAGCCCTTGTCCTTGGCGACGTAGTAGCCGGCGAACTGGGCCTGGGTCACCCACTTCAGCTGCAGCGTGACCTTGTCGGCCGCCCATGCGCTGAAGGAAGCAAGCGACATGGCTGCCGCGAGCAATAGCGTCGTGATTTTCTTCATTTTTGGTTCTCCCTGTTAGGTCCGCGCTGCGCGCACGGACGGATGCCAGAAGGTGACGGCGCGCTCGATCAGCGCCACCACCCCGTAGAATGCGGAGCCCGCAAGGGCTGCCACTGCGATTTCTGCCCAAACCATATCCGTATTCATCCGGCCGATTTCGGCTGAAATACGGAACCCCATACCGACAATGGGCGTGCCGAAGAATTCGGCAACGATGGCACCGATCAGTGCCAATGTCGAATTGATCTTGAGTGCATTGAAGATGAATGGCGCTGCGGCAGGCAGCCGCAGCTTGACGAGCGTCTGCCACCAGCTCGAAGCATAGGTGCCCATCAGATCGCGCTCCATGTGGCCTGCTGCCGAAAGCCCCTGCACGGTGTTCACCAGCATGGGGAAGAAGGTCATGATCAGCACGACGGCGGCCTTCGACTGCCAGTCGAAGCCGAACCACATCACCATGATCGGCGCGATGCCGATGATCGGCAGGGCGGAAACGAAATTGCCGAGCGGCAGCAGCCCGCGCTTCAGGAACGGCGAGCGGTCGATGGCGAGCGCGGTCAGGAAACCGAGACCGCAGCCGAGCGCATAGCCAGCAAGCACCGCCTTGAGAAACGTCTGCCGGAAGTCGGCCCACAGCAGCGGCACGGAATTGACGATCCGCTCCCAGATCATCGAGGGCGGCGGCAGCAGCACGGTGGGAATGTTCAGTCCGCGCGTCAGCCCCTCCCACAGCACCAGCAGGGTCGCGCCGAAAATCAAGGGCACCACGACGCCAAGGCTGCGCCGGGAGAACAGCATGCTGCCTTCCTGGCGCACCAGCCACTCGTTGAGCGCCCATGCAGCAGCCCAGAACAACAGCGCGAAGATCAGCCAGCCCGAGGCGCTCATGCTGCCACCCCCAGGATTGCACGGGCGGCGCGTTCGCCAGACAAACGGGCGCCGGCGCAGGTCTGCATCAGCGGCCCTCCAAGCGCTTCACCGGCAAAATGGATACGCTCCGCCACCGGCACAGCCAGCACATCGCGTGAATGGGCCTGCCCCGGCCGGGCTGCGGCATAGGCGCC
>JAMLIH010000132.1 GCA_023954255.1 Phyllobacteriaceae bacterium
CGAAAGGGGCGGTGGAATTCATGTTAGCCTCGCATGTCGACCGAGGCGTCGACTATGCCTTGGGTCAGGGCAATGATGTTGCCACGATGCGCGAGAAACCCGGTGAGGTGATGGGCAATCTCGCCTATGCCCATCCTTTCCTTGATGGGAACGGCCGCACGATCATGACGGTGCATACCGAGCTTTGCCGTCGCGCGGGTATCCACATTGACTGGTCACAGACCAACAAGACCGATTATCTCAATGCCCTCACGCGGGAGCTGGACGCTCCCGGCAAAGGGCATCTCGACGCCTATCTCAAACCGTATGTGCGCTCAGGCGCCATCGATCGGGCTCAGTCCGCCGACGCGCTGCGCGGCCTACCTGGGCTTGGTCCCGAAGAAAAAACCATGGCCGGCCAACCCATCCTTCCGGCCCGCACACTCGACTCTGTCGTTAGCAAGACGGACCTCGATAAGGCCCTGGAGCAATCCGACTATGTCCGGGACACGAGCCGCAACCTCGACCGCATGGCGGCCGGGGTCTACCGAGATCCGTCCACGATGCTCGACGCGGTTCGCGAAACGGCCATGAGTGGCAAGATTGGCGATCGCGAGGTGATTACCCGCCTCAGTCTCGATCCGGAGGCCTATGGCCCATACAAGGGCGCAGGCGGCATCTTCTCCGGCCGTGAGGAACGGATGGACTACCGTCGTGCCATAGCAGGACGAACAGGCCTACGTGGTGTTGCCGATGATTTCATTTCGCTGGTTGTCAACGGCGGAGTAAAATTCGGCCATTGTGGCGGAGCAAAAGTCGGCCAGTTTGGGGCGAGCGCCTTGGAGCGTGCGGCCCTCATATAGCAAGCCCGGTCCAAGGCGCATTGGCCGTCAGGCCAATTCTGTGAGGTTCATTTGTTAGCGGCGGCGAGGCGGGCGCGGCTTTGATTGAGGCGGTAGCTTTCGCCGTTCATCTCGAGGATGTTGACGTGGTGTGTCAGCCGGTCCAGCAGCGCGCCGGTCAGGCGTTCGGTGCCGAAGGTTTCGGTCCACTCCTCGAAGGGCAGGTTGCTTGTGATCAGGGTCGACCCTCGCTCGTAGCGCTGTGAGATCAGCTCGAACAGAAGCTCGGCGCCGGTTTTGCTCAAGGGGACGAATCCCAGCTCGTCGATGATCAGCAGTTTGACCTTGGCGAGTTTGCGCTGGAGTTGCAGGAGGCGTTTTTCGTCGCGGGCCTCCATCATCTCGTGCACGAGGGCTGCGGCGGTCACGAAGGCGACAGGCAATCCTTTCTGGCAGGCAGCCAGTCCCAGCCCGAGGGCGACATGGGTCTTGCCGGTGCCGGAGGGACCGAGCGCGATCACATTCTCCTTGCGTTCGATCCATTCGCAGCGCGCCAGCTCCAGGACCATCATCTTGTTGAGCGACGGGATCGCCTTGAAGTCGAAGCTGTCCAGGCTTTTGATGGTCGGGAACTTTGCGGCCTTGATCCGGCGTTCCACCATGCGCCGTTCCCGGTCGATCAGTTCCAGCTCGGTCAGCCGGGCCAGGTAACGCACGTGATCTACGCCTTCAGCGGCGCAGATACGGGCCTGCTTGTCATGTTCACGCAAGAACGTGGGCAGCCGAAGCGTTTTGAGATGGTGGGCCAGCAGCAGTTCGGGTGCATCCGTCATGCCCCACCTCCTGCCAGCAGGCTCATGTAGGATGCGGCGGAGGTGGTGGTGATGTTGGTTCTGGGCAGGAAGGGATAGACATCCAGATCCAGCCTCGGAGGCCTTTGCTCGACCCTGCACAAGATCAGGTGCTTGATTGCATCGAAGCTGACCGCTCCCATTCGCAGGGCATCTTTGACGGCAAGATGCAGCACGTCAATCTCGAAGCGCTCCAGAAGGCGCAGGACCTGCACATACTCGCGCTTGCCGGCCTTTCCCTGCCGGGCTTCCAGCAGTCGGCGCAGGGTTTTGAACGCTTCGGGCAACTCCCAGCCCTGCAGAGGCGCGGCCTGATCGAAGGACATGATCTTGCGTTCGATCAGCGCCAGGTAATGCAGTGGATCAAACACCATGTCGCCGGTGTCATAGGAGCGCGAATGCTCAGCGATCACCTCGGCGCCGCAGCCGATAACAACCCGGGTCACGAAGCCCTTGATCCAGACCGCACGGTGGCCGTAGGCAACCGGCACCGAGTAATCATTGCCGCGATAACGCACCACCGATGTCGATGTGACCTGGCCACTTTGCAACTCACAGGCCTCAAAGGGGGTGCCGGGCAAATCCCGCATCGCCGCGAGATCGGCCTTCAGCCGTTCCCCGATGCTGACCTTGTGGCCACGCAGAACATCACCCTGGCGCTTGCGGCACTGCTCTTCCAGGTGAGCGTTGAACGCGTGCCAGTCCGGAAAGGACGGGATCGGCACCATGAAGTTGCGACGTCCGTAGCCGACCAGCCCCTCCACGGCCCCTTTGTCATTGCCCTTGCCGGGACGGCCATAGCGGTCCCGGATCACGTAATGCGACAACATCGCGCTGAACCGCTGGGTTCTTTGCCGGGAGCCATCCGGCAGAATCCGGGCTACCAGGCAGCGGTCATTGTCATAAAGAACCGACTGGGGAACCGCGCCGAAGAACGCAAAGGCATGGACATGGCCGTCAAGCCACGCCTCGGTATTGGCCGCAGGATAGGCCCGGATGTAGCATGCGTCGCTGTGCGGCAGATCGAGGGCAAAGAAGTGTGCCTTCTGCTCGACGCCGCCGATCACGACAAGCGCTTCACCAAAATCGGCCTGTGCATGACCGGGCGGATGGCTCAGCGGCACGAACATCTCCTTGCCGGTCCGCTTACGGTCTCGAACGTAATCCTTGACGATGGTGTAGCTGCCATCAAAACCGCACTCGTCCCGCAACCGCTCGAAAATACGCTTGGCGGTGTGACGCTGCTTGCGAGGGCGGCTCCTGTCTTCAGCAAGCCATTGGTCCATCTGGCTGGTGAACGCATCCAGCTTCGGGCGCCTGATCGGCGCTGTCCGCCGATATCCCGGCGGTTCCGAATAGGCCAACATCTTCGCAACACTGTCCCGGCTGATCCCAAAATCCCGGGCAATCTGACGCCCGCTCAATCCATCCTGGAAATGAGCGTGACGCACCTTCAAATACAAGTCCACGGTGTATATCCCCAAGCCCTCCCGAAATCCGAAAGGGCAAAAGTGGACGACTTTTACGCCGCCCGCGACAACACTATGCCGTCGCTACCGTGGCCGAGTATTGCTCCGCCGTTCACATCCTTGGCGCTGTAGACAAGCAGCGGCAGGATGCCGAACGATAGAAGGAAAAGCCGGTAGATGTTGATCTTGACGCTGTTCCGGATCAGAAGCAGGAGTACAAGGAAGCAAAAAAGGCTCGCGGCCGGGAGGAACAGCCAACTGTTGTGCAGATGGAGGCCATGAAACAGGGCCCGTTCGATCCAGGGCGCATCAGGTGACATTCCAAGGCCGGCCCTCTTTGGCGGTGCACTATCGGACCCGTGGACACCTTTCTTGACGGTGCACGGATGCTACTCGCTATTTGCCGC
>JAMLIH010000133.1 GCA_023954255.1 Phyllobacteriaceae bacterium
CGCCAAGCCACTGCTGGATGCCCCGCCACAGCAGGATGCCGGGCGGCGCATAGTCGAGGCCGGTAATCACGGTCGAGCCGGTCGTCGTGATGCCCGACATCGATTCGAACATCGCATCGGTAAAGCTCGGCACCACACCCGCCCACATATAGGGCAGGGCGCCGAACATCGGCAGCAGGATCCAGGCAAGCGTCACCAGCACGAAAGCCTGCCGCGTGCTCATGTCGGTCACGGTTCCCCGTGCACCGCCGTAAAGGCCGATGCCGACAAGGCTGGTGACCAGGCTGGCTGTGACGAAGACCTGCCAGTCGTCATTGTCTGCCATCAGGTCGACGACTGCCGGCAGCAGCATGGAAACGCCGAGCGTCGCCAGCAGCAGCCCGTTGACCAGCATGATTGGCCGGACCGCACGGAAAATCGAGCGTTCGGACGGTTTAGTTGTAGACAGGGTCTGCATCGGGCATGTCCAGCGAAAAGGCGGGGATGGCAACCCTGAGAACGTTGCCATCCTCCGAGCGCATTTCGTAATGCCCTACCATGATCCCGGAGGGAGTCGATAGCGGGCATCCGCTGGTATATTCGTAGCTGGCACCGGGACCGATGATCGGCTGTTCGCCGACGACCCCTTCGCCGGCGACTTCCTCGATCTGCCCGTTCGCATCGGTGATGTGCCAGTAGCGGTTGATCAGTTGAACGGCGCGGTTTCCGGCATTTTCGATCAATACCCGGTAGGCCCAGAAATAAAGATTGCGCTCCGGGTCCGAGCGCTCGTCGATGAACACCGGCAAAACGCTGACAGTGATTTGATCGGTCGACTGACGGTACATGCTGACAATTCTACCGTCTTCATGCCAGAACTGCCAGACGCTTTCATTTCGGCGGCTGCCGGCTGTTGGGGCAAGGCGGCTGCAGAACGGGATTCAATCGATGCTGGACGGGTTCGCAAGAAAACAGATCGATCCGCTGCTGATGGCGATTGCACGCCGGCTGGCCGGTACCGGCATCACGCCGAACCAGATCACCGTTGCAGGCTTCGCCATCGGCGCCTTTGCCGCAGGGGCGATTGCCGCCGGATGGTTTCTGACCGGCCTTGTCTTGCTGCTCGTGAGCAGGCTTGCCGATGGTCTCGATGGCTCGCTCGCCAAACTGACGAAGACGAGCGATTTCGGCGGCTTTCTCGACATCGTGCTGGATTTTGCCTTTTACGGCATCATTCCGCTCGGCTTCATTTTTGCCGATCCGGGGCAGAACGCGCTGGCCGGCGCCACGCTGATCTTTTCCTTCTACGTCAATGGCGCCAGTTTTCTGGCCTTTGCCACGCTGGCCGAAAGGCACAAGCTGGAAGGCAATGCGCGTGGCACGAAGTCGATCTTTTTCACCACCGGGCTTGCCGAGGCAACGGAGACGCTGGCGGTGTTTGTCCTTGCCAGCCTGTTCCCGGCCTGGTTCGCCGTCCTCGCCTGGCTGTTTGCGGCGGTATGCTTCTACACGGCACTCGTGCGCATCCTGCAGGCTAGGGAGACGTTCCCCGGCAAATAGCGGCGGGGCGGCTCAGGAAGCGGTCTTTGCCGCCGACAGCGCCTGATCGAGATCGGTCATCAGATCGTCCGCATCCTCAAGCCCCACGGACAGTCGCAGCAGGCCGGGTGAAATCCCCAGTTCGGCCTGATCCTCGGCGGCAAGGTTCTTGTGCGTGGTGGTCGCCGGATGGGTAATCAGGCTCTTGGCATCGCCCAGATTGTTCGAGATGCGGATGAGCTTCAGCGCGTTTTCAAGTGCGAAGGCTGCCTGCTTGCCGCCTTCAACCTCGAAGGCCAGAAGGGTGGAGCCGCCAGTCATCTGCTTCTGCGCGAGTTCTGCCTGCGGGTGGGAGGGAGCGCCCGGATAGATCGCCCGCTTGACGCCCGCATGCGAGGCAAGAAATTCGCACAGCTTTGCCGCCGTTTCCGTCTGCTGGCGCACCCGCACGGGCAGGGTCTCCAGCCCCTTGAGCAGCACCCAGGCATTGAACGGGCTGAGGCTCGGCCCGGTGTGGCGGAAATAGTCGTGCAGATTCTCTTCGATCCATTTCTTGGCGGAAAGCACGATGCCGCCAAGACAGCGGCCCTGGCCATCAATGTGCTTGGTCGCCGAATAGACGACGATGTCGGCACCGAGCGCCAGCGGCTTTTGCTGCAGCGGCGTGGCGAAGACATTGTCGACGATCAGCTTCGCGCCGTTCTCATGGGCAAGATCGGCAATGGCGCGGATATCGCACAGTTCCAGCGTCGGATTGGTCGGGCTTTCCAGAAAGAACACTTTGGTTTCCGGCCGGACAGCCTGTTTCCAGGCATCGAGGTTCTTGCCGTCGACCAGCGTGCAGGCAACGCCATAGGAAGGCATCAGCTTTTCGATCACCCAGCGGCAGGAGCCGAACAGTGCCTTGGCGGCAACGATATGGTCGCCTGCCTTCAACTGGCAGCCGATAGCGCTGGCAACTGCGGCCATTCCGGAGGCTGTGGCCCGCGCATCCTCGGCTCCTTCCAGCAGACACATGCGCTGCTCGAACATGTGCACGGTGGGGTTCGCATAGCGCGAATAGATGAAGCCATCCTCGTCACCCTTGAAGCGCGCTTCGGCGGATTCGGCACTGTCATAGACAAAGCCCTGGGTCAGATAGAGCGCCTCGGAAGTCTCTCCGAAGGGCGAGCGCAAGGTGCCGCCATGGACCAGTGCCGTTGCGGGATTCCAGTTTTCGGGCTTGGATAGGTCTTTCATCGTGTTACGCGTCCTGTCGCTGCGCAACCGGAAACAAAAAAATCCGGCTGCAAGCGCTAGCCGGATCCGAGATTGCCCATTTCGGGTGCTTCGGCCCTTTTAGCGAGTTGTTTTACGTGGCTGCAAGCCGGCCGGCCCAAATCACCACGAGTTCAATAATCAGTGGTTTACTGGCGAAACCCCTTTGCGTCAATGGCGCGATTGACTAGAGCACTCTGCAGGTAATGTGCTCTGGATCAGAAACCGCAACCCAGGCAGGATCGATCGGAACGTCATGAGCGGCGACAAAAAAGAGCAATCCCGGGCGGGCATCTTGCCGGACCGCATGATTGCCGGGCTTTTCGAGAGCGGTGCGCTTGCATCAGCCCGCCCGCTCGATGCCGACCAGATTCAGCCGGCCAGCCTCGACCTGCGCCTTGGCGAAAAGGCATACCGCGTCAGGGCCTCCTTCCTCCCGGGAAAGACCACGGTTACCGACAAGCTGGAAAACCTGAAGCTGCACGAGTTCAGCCTGAAGGAAGGCGCGGTTCTGGAAACAGGCTGCGTCTACATCGTGCCCTTGCTGGAAAGCCTGACACTGCCGGATACGATCTCCGCCTCGGCAAATCCCAAGAGCTCCACCGGCCGGCTCGACATATTCACCCGCGTGATCAGCGAT
>JAMLIH010000134.1 GCA_023954255.1 Phyllobacteriaceae bacterium
GCGGCCATCGCATTGAACGAGGTTTCGAGCTCGCGATGTTCAGTTGGCAGGAACGGCACCTTCTTTGCCGGAAGCGGTGCAACCTCGCCGGTGTCGTGAAAATGCCGGAACGCTGCATGCATGCGCTCCATCGGTTCGGAAATCAGATGCGAAAGCAGGATGGAGACCAGTGCTGCCACCGCGATGCTGAAGCCGGTGGCGATCAGCATCGAGTTGTCGGCCAGTTCGCCCGGACCGGCAGTGATGCGGCTTTGCGCCCATGTGCCGAGGAAGATGATCGGCAGCATCGAAAGCGCGCCGAAAAACAAGTACAGCCAGAACCGGATTCTCATGATTACGCCCACTACCCCCACTACAGGTGCGTTGAGGATAGCAACGGTGCGGCGACATATGGTTAAGCGGAGCGTAACCGGGCGGCAAACCTTCCAAACTGGTTAAGCCAGGGTAACAAAACCGGGCGAATTTTCTCAATCCATTCCACCTGTCTGACGGCGCGTTAAGCTTGTTGCGAGGCCGCGCTCACAAATTGACAAGCTTGCTTGTGTCCCGCCGGATGACGGGTTAAGGTTGAGGTGTGATGGATGTCACATCTGGGTTGGGGGCGGCCTGGTAGTTTAGGCTATCTCGCATGCGCGAGCGTAAGAACAGGTGCGTTTGGCACCCGACCGAGAGGAGAAACTCATGAAGAAAGCAGTTACCGCTTTTGTGGCGGCTGCCATGCTGGCGACGGTTCCGCTTGCTGCATCCACGCAGCCTGCTGCAGCCATTCACAAGCAATGGCACAAGGGACTTGCAACCGGTATCGGCGTTGGCGTCGGTCTCGGCATTGTCGGTGCACTGACCCGTCCGCGCCAGCAGGTCATCGTACAGCAGCCTGCACCGGTCTATGTGCAGCCTGCACCGGTAGTTGTCCGTCCTGGCTACAGCCAGGCACACTACAACTGGTGCTTCTCCAACTATGGCAGCTACGATGCCGGCTCGAACACCTATCTGGCATTTTCGGGCGCCCGCCGGGTGTGCAACTCGCCGTTTGATTGATCGGATTGCCTGACGGCGATCTTTTCGAAAACCCTCCGGTTTGCGCCGGAGGGTTTTGTTTTGAAGGAGAGGGTTGGTGTTCAAGGGCATCCCGAAATCCTTGCCCGGGTTTCTTGCCGAACTGGCAGACAACAACAACCGGGACTGGTTCGAGGAAAATCGCAGCCGGTATGAAACCCTTGCCGCCGAGCCCTGCCTGGCGCTGATCGAAGAACTTGCGCCGAAGCTTGCGGCAATGCAGCCGCCGCACAAGGCAGTTGCCAAGGTCAACCAGTCGCTCCGGCGTATCTACCGCGACACGCGGTTTTCCAAAGACAAGACCCCCTATTACACCTATCTGCATCTGATCTTCTGGGCGGGCGATCATCCCATGCGTTCGCCCGGCCTGCATGTGATCTTCTCACCCGGCGGGCTTGGGCTCGGTGCGGGCTATTGGAGTTTCGAAAAGGCGCAGCTTTCCCGCTATCGCACGGCAATTTCCGATGACGGCAAGCGGAAGGGGCTTGAGGATGCGCTCGAGGCGGCAAGGAGGCGGGCTGCCATCTGGAATCGCCGGCGCTGAAACGCCCGCCGGCGGGATTGGATGTGCCGGCGGCAGCCGAAAGGCTTGCGCGGCAAAAGGGCATCGTCGTCCGAAACCGCAACGAGGCCTATGACGATGCGATTTTTACAGCGGATTGCGCGGACTATCTGGCCGGCCGGCTGGAAAAACTCGCCGGTGTCGAACACTGGCTGATGGACCACGTCTTCACAGGCTGACCTGCTGAAGGCCGTTGCGGAAGGCCGGTTCAAAAAAGCGCCGCCCGCGCGCCAAATCCCGGCGCTTTCGCTTGCATTCCCAACCCATGAGTCCTATCAGTTCGCCCGCGTTTCCCGCCTGCCAAACTGGAGTCCGTCATGGCTTTTCTTGCCGACATTCTTTCGCGTGTAAAACCGTCCGCCACCATTGCCGTTTCCCAGAAAGCGCGGGAACTGAGGGCTGCCGGCAAGGACGTCATCGGCCTTGGCGCAGGCGAGCCGGATTTCGATACGCCCGACAATATCAAGGCGGCAGCCAACAAGGCGATTGCCGACGGCAAGACGAAATACACGCCGGTCAGCGGCATTCCCGAATTGCGCCAGGCGATCGCGGGAAAGTTCAAGCGCGAGAACGGCCTCGACTATGCCCCCGACCAGACGATTGTCGGCACCGGCGGCAAGCAGATCCTGTTCAATGCCTTCATGGCGACACTCAACCCCGGAGACGAGGTCATCATTCCGGCGCCCTACTGGGTGAGCTATCCGGAAATGGTTCTGATCTGCGGCGGCACGCCGGTCTTTGTCGAAACCCGCATCGAGGACAATTTCAAGCTCGATCCCCAGGCACTGGAAGCGGCAATCACGCCGAAGACCAAATGGCTGATCTTCAACTCGCCGTCCAACCCGTCAGGGGCCGCCTACAGCCATGACGAGCTCAAGGCGCTGACCGATGTTCTGATGCGCCACGACCATGTCTGGGTGCTGACCGACGACATGTATGAGCATCTTTGCTATGGCGACTTCAAGTTCGTGACGCCGGCACAGATCGAGCCCGCGCTTTACGATCGCACGCTGACCATGAACGGCGTGTCGAAAGCCTATGCCATGACCGGCTGGCGCATCGGCTATGCCGCCGGGCCGAAGGAACTGATCAAGGCGATGGACATGATCCAGGGCCAGCAGACTTCCGGCGCCTGCTCGATTGCCCAATGGGCGGCTGTGGAAGCCCTCAACGGCCCGCAGGACTTCATCGAGGAGCGCCGCAAGATATTCGAAGAGCGCCGCGATCTGGTTGTATCCATGCTCAATCAGGCAAGCGGCCTTTCCTGCCCGACGCCGGAAGGCGCGTTTTACGTCTATCCCTCGTGCAAGGGCTGCATCGGCAAGACCGCTCCCTCCGGCAAGGTGATCGAGACGGACGAGGATTTCGT
>JAMLIH010000135.1 GCA_023954255.1 Phyllobacteriaceae bacterium
TGCGGGCCCTGCAAGCAACTTGCCCCGGCGCTCGAAGCGGCCGTCGCCAGGGCCGGCGGCCGGGTGCGGCTCGTCAAGATGAACATCGACGAACATCCCGAGGTTGCCGGGCAAATGGGCATTCAGTCAATTCCCGCCGTGGTGGCCTTCGTCAACGGCCAGCCGCGGGATGCCTTCATGGGCGCCCGGCCGGAGCAGGAAATCACCAAGTTCATCGAAAAGCTGGCAGGTCCTTCCGGCCCCTCCAAACTGGAGGAGGCACTGGAGATGGCCGCCGGTCTTGCAGAACAGGGGCAGGTTGAGGAAGCTGCCGGCATTTATGGCGCCATACTGCAGCAGCAGCCCGACAATACCGATGCCCTGGCCGGCTATGGCAGCATGTTGCTGAAAGAGGGAAAGATTGCGGAGGCCAAATCCGTTCTGAAAATGGCGGAGAATGTTTCCGGCCATCAGGGTCTGGATGCCCTGCACGCTGCCATCGAACTGGCAGAGCAGGCCGGTTCGGTTGGCGATTTCGCCGAGCTTGAAGCAAGACTTGCGGCCAATCCCGCCGATCATCAGGCACGGTTCGACCTGGCTATTGCCCTCAACGGTGCCGGAAAGCGGGAAGAGGCGGCCGACCACCTGCTGGACATCATCGCCAGGAACCGGGAATGGCAGCAAGACGGCGCCCGCACACAGCTCCTGAAGTTCTTCGAATCCTGGGGCCCGATGGATCCGGCAACCCTTGCAGCGCGGCGCAGGCTCTCTTCCCTGCTGTTCTCCTGATTGCCTCCGGAACCCGCACCGACTCCGAAGCCACCCTTGAGTTCCGGAGCAAACGCACCATTTGAAGTGTAACCGCGAACGGATTTGAAAGCCGCATGCGGCAGAGGACGCGACGGAAAGCCGGAAACAGCATCATGAGAGCCGGAAACGCAGAATATCGGGCCAGTCTGGATTTCCCGGACATCATGCCGATTTTTCCCCTGGCCGGCGCCCTGTTGCTGCCCGGCGGCAACCTGCCGCTCAACATTTTCGAGCCGCGTTATCTCGCCATGACCGATCATGCGCTTTCCAGCCATCGCCTGATCGGCATGATTCAGCCCGATCCGGCGGCAGGCGCCGGGGAAACCGAGCCGGCACTTTGCAGAATGGGCTGTATCGGAAGGCTGACCGCATTCCAGGAAACCGGCGATGGCCGCTATGCGATCAACCTCACCGGCATTTGCCGCTTCACCATCGACAGCGAACAACCGCTGCTCAACGGCTTCCGGCAGGTGCGGTTCGCAATATGCGAGGACGATCTCGATTTCGGCCATCGCGGCGAGGAGAGTGCGGCGCTTCACGACCGCGACGGGTTGCTCGACACGCTGCGCAAATACCTCGCGGCAAACGGCATGAGCGCAAACTGGGAGGCGGTTGAGCAGACGGACGATGAAACCCTCGTTACCGCCCTGTGTATGATGTCGCCCTACGGCCCGGCCGAAAAACAGGCGCTGCTGGAAGCCGGCGATCTCAACACCCGCGCCGAGACCCTGATCGCCATTACCGAAATCGCCCTTGCCAGAAACGGCGAGAGTTCGGCAATCCAGTAATGCGCATCCGCTCCGGCTGCCTTTGCAATCTTCTGCCAGCCGGATAACCTGCGGCCATGCCTGATACGCCCAAGCCCGATCCCTATCTTCTTTCCACGCTGGTCTGCCCGGTGTCCGGCGGCATGCTGAGGCTCTCGCCGCAAGGAAACGAGCTCGTTTCGCCCGGCGCGCGGATTGCCTATCCCATCCGGGACGGCATACCGATCATGGTGCCCGGCGAGGCGAGAGCCCTTACGGAAGCCGAAATCGCGGCGCTGGCAGGCAGGAAATCGAAAAGGAAATGACGTTCAGATCGGTTCGCCGCGCAGCAATCGCGGATTGCCGGGCCGGTTACCGGCCGCCTGTGCGATGAAAACGTTTTTCAGGCCCGGCATCCGGTCCACCATGCCAAGCCCCACATCGCGCATGATGCGCAGCAGCGGATTGTCGTTGGAGAACAGCCGGTTCAGCACATCGGTCGTCACGCCCATGCGCACCGTGTCGAAGCGCCGCCACATCTGATAGCGTTCCAGAACCGACAGCAGGCCGATATCGAGCCCCAGCCGGTCGGCTTCGACAACCGTCTCGGCAATAGCTGCCGCATCCTTGAAACCGAGATTAAGACCCTGGCCGGAGATCGGGTGCACGCCATGAGCCGCGTCGCCGACCAGTGCCAAACGGTTCTTCACCGTCTCCCGCGCCAGTGTCAGCCCGAGCGGAAAGGCCTTCTTCGGCCCGTCCAGCGAAATCTCGCCCAGCTTGTGGCCGAAACGGCGCTCCAGTTCCAGTTCGAAGGCAAAATCGTCCAGCGCCATCAGCCGTTCGGTATCGCGGCTGCTTTCCGTCCACACCAGCGAGGAGCGCTTTCCCTTCAGCGGCAGGATGGCGAACGGACCGGCCGGCAGGAAATGCTCTTCCGCCCTGCCGTGATG
>JAMLIH010000136.1 GCA_023954255.1 Phyllobacteriaceae bacterium
GCGGCTATCCGGCGATATCAGAATGACGCTTGGTCGGATACCTTATGGCCTAAATACCTTTTGGCCTGAATACCTTTTGGCCCGAATATCTTTTGGAAAGTGACATGCAAGTGCCGGTGTCTGCAAGAATCCTTCGCATGGCGTTGTGCTGGCTGCTGCTGACGGGGCTTGCCGCCTGCCAGACATCGGTTCCCTATTTTGCCGAGCCTTCGCCGCATCTGGCCAGTGGCAGGTCCGATCCGCGCCTTGTCGCGAGCCGCGCCATCAGCGAGCGGGCCGCGACAGTTCTCCAGCGGATACCGGTCGCAAAGGGCAGGCTCAGTCTTGCTCCGGGTTTTGAAGATCACCTGCTGTCGGTCCTTCAGCCGCTCGATATCGTCATGGTGCGCTCACCGAGAGGACCTGTGCGAAACGGTATCCCGAGCTATTTCACCCATGCGATCATCTGGCTGGGCACGAAACGGCAATTGATGGCGGCAGGTCTCTGGAACCATCCCTCGCTTGTGCCCTATCGCAGTGAAATCGAGGCCGGCAATGTAGCGCTGGAGGCAATCAATACGCATGTCCATCTGATGACGCTTCAGAGGGTGACGGACCGGGACGTGCTTGCCATCGTCCGGGCACCGCAAAGTGCGCTTCGTCATCGCGGCAAGGTGCTGGCAAGAGCGCTTGATACCGTCGGGCGACGCTACGATACCAATCTGGACTTCGACGACCGCGACAGGCTGACATGCGCGGAACTGGTGATGGAGGTGTTTCCGTCGCTGATGCTGCCGGTGCGCTATTCGCTCGGCCGCAGGACGCTGATACCCGACGACATCGTCCGGCTCGCCGCCGAAGAGGAGGGCGGATACAGGCTTCTCGAAACCTTTGCCACCACCCCGGATGGCCGGTATTTCAGCCTGCGCCGTTCCGAGGTGCAGAAGCGCTTGACCAGCCCCGCCCGCAAGCCGCCCTTCGGGTATTACTGAGGCGTAGAGGCAGGCGGTCAGAAATTTTCCACCCAGGGACGGACTTCGACTTCCCACGTCCAGATGCTGCGGTCCTGCTGCGCCAGTTGCACATAGGTTTCGGCAATCGCATCGGGATCGAGCATGGAATCCGGCTTGTCGGCCGGCTCGGTGCGGCCGGGATTTCGGATCATGCCGTCGATGACGACATGGGCGACATGGACGCCCTTGGGATGGAGTTCGCGCGCCATGGACTGGGCGAGGCCGCGCAGGGCGAACTTGCCCATGGCGAAGGCTGCCGACAACGGATAGCCCTTCATGCCTGCCGATGCGCCGGTAAACAGGATGGTACCGCCGCCCGAAGCCAGCATACGGCGGGCTGCCTGCTGGCCTACCAGAAAGGCGCCATAGGCGGTGATCTGCAGGGCCTTCTGCACTTCCGCCGGATCGACTTCGGCAATCGGCCCGCGCACCCGGTAGGACGGATTGTAGATGGCGACGGCCAGTTCGTCGTCTGCTGCATCGATGGCGTCGAAAATTGCCGCAACGCCATCCGCGGTGGAGGCATCGGCGGCGACGGTGATGGCGCCGGTTTCCCTGGCAAGATCGGTCAGTTTGGAGACGTCCCGGGCTGCCAGGACCGGTGTCAGGCCTCTGGCGTGAAAGGCGCGTGCCAGCGAAGCGGACAGGCCGCTGCCGGCGCCGGCGATGAGTACGATGGGCATGGTTTGCTTCCCTTTCCGGCAATGCCGCCGATTGCCCCGGCGCTTGGTTTCGCCTACATGGGGGCAACAACTTCCTGAGCATATTACGGAGCATGCGCGTGGCACGCCAGTTCATCTATCACATGTCGGGGCTTTCGAAGTCCTATGGCACCAAGAAGGTTCTCGAAAACATCCACCTGTCCTTCTATCCCGATGCCAAGATCGGCATTCTGGGGCCGAACGGTGCCGGTAAATCCACCGTGCTGCGCATCATGGCGGGCCTCGACAAGGAGTTTACCGGCGAAGCCTGGCTGGCCGAAGGGGCAAGCTGCGGATACCTGCCGCAGGAGCCGCAACTCGATGCCTCCAAGACGGTGGCCGAAAACGTCATGGAGGGCGTTGCCGGGAAGAAGGCGATCCTCGACCGCTACAACGAGCTGATGATGAACTATTCCGACGAGACGGCGGAAGAGGGCGCGAAACTCCAGGATATCATCGACGCCCAGAATCTCTGGGACCTCGACAGCCAGGTGGAAATGGCGATGGATGCGCTTCGCTGCCCGCCGGGGGAAGCAAGCGTCGACAAGCTCTCGGG
>JAMLIH010000137.1 GCA_023954255.1 Phyllobacteriaceae bacterium
CCAGGTCAGCGTATCGAGGCCCGCGCCGCCGAATTCCTCGGGAATGTTGGCGGCGTAAAGCCCGGCCGCAATCGCCTTCTTCTGGATTTCCTTTACCAGGTCCATCTCCAGAACGCCGCTGCGCTCGATTGCCAGTTCGTGCGGATACAGCTCGTTCTCGACGAAGGACCTTGTGGTCTCGACGATCATCTGCTGTTCTTCGCTCAGACCGAAATCCATCAGCGTTGCTCCCATTCCGCCTCGGGCAGGCTCTCCGGTCTCGGCAGCTTCGACTGCGCTTCCTGCAGCGCATCGAGCTTCGCCGCCACATCCGGCCCGGGTTCGCAGGAACGCCGGCTCTCCAGCGATACATGGATCAGCAACTGGTTGCAGGTCGCCAGCAGGCCGCCGTCCGAAGTCCGGCACATCTCGTGATACATGCGCAGCTTCTTGCCCCCGGCGCGCAATACCTGTGTGCGGACGAAAATCGCCTCGCCCGCATGGGTTTCATCCTGGAAGGTGATGTGATTGTCCACGGTGAAGTAGGAAAGACCACCGTCGATATAGGCCTGATCGGCCCCGACCATGGACATCACCACATCGCCGGCATCGGAAAACACCTGACCATAACGGCTTTCGTTCATGTGGCCGTTATAGTCGGTCCAGTCGATCGGGATGACCCGGTTTAGCGTGGTGAGCGGCTTGTCGAGTTCGGTCGGCAGCGGCGGCTTGGTGCGCATGTCCTGGGCGGCCAGCAACGCGCCGGCGCCCCAGTTGCGCGGCTTCAATGCCCGCATCATCGACACCAGATTGTCGTCGCGGATGCGTTCGAGTTCGCGGATCGAATGCCTGCCCGACTGCGCATCGGACTGGCCGGCAATCAGATCGACCAGTTCGTCGTTGAACTCCGGCACGTCCATCAGCTTGGTCCACGGCCAGGTTAGGCAGGGACCGAACTGGGCCAGAAAATGCCGCATGCCGGCTTCACCGCCGGCGATGCGGTAGGTCTCGAACAGACCCATCTGCGCCCATCTCAGCCCGAAGCCGAAGCGGATCGCATCGTCGATTTCCTCGGTGGAGGCAATCCCGTCCTTCACCAGCCAAAGCGCCTCGCGCCATACGGCTTCGAGAAAACGGTCGGCGATATGGGCATCGATCTCCTTGCGCACGATGAGCGGCTTCATGCCGATGGCTTCCAGCACGGATTTCGCCCGCGCCGTGGTGCCGGCATTGCCGACCAGCTCGATCAGCGGCAGCAGATAGACCGGGTTGAAGGGATGGGCGACGAAGATCTGTTCCGGTCTTGATGCGCCTTCCTGCAGTTCGGACGGCTTGAAGCCCGAGGTCGACGAACCGATCAGCGCATCCTTGCGGCAATTGGCCTGGATTTCGGCAAACACCTTGTGCTTGATGTCGAGCCGCTCCGGCACACTTTCCTGGATCCAGTCGGCATCCTTCACCGCCTCGGCGGGCGACGCGGCAAAGGACAATCTGCCCTCCTGCGGCACGGTCACGTCCGACAGGGCGGGCAGTGAGCGCCGCGCATTGGCGAGCACCTCGCCGATCTTGCGTTCGGCTTCCGGATCGGGATCGGAAATGATCACGTCCCAACCGTTGAGCAGGAACCGCGCGGCCCATCCGCCGCCGATCACCCCGCCACCGATGATGGCTGCTGTTTTAGTCATGAAAGTTCTCCAAACCGCTTCGTCCACATCTCGGCTCGCCCCCTCATCGCCTCGCAAAGCTCGGCACTTCTCCCCAAAGGGGAGAAGACGCTTACAGCAAGCACCGCATCCGGTTTCGGGCGTCCTCTCCCCATTGGGGAGAGGTGGTTTGCGTCAGCAAACCGGTGAGGGGAGTGGTCTGCCCTCACGACCGCGGCGCCCTTTTTTCCAGCCCGAGCTTGGCGCGGACTTCGTCCGGCCCGATCACCCGCGCACCCATGTTCTCGATGATGGTGGCAGCGCGTTCGACAAGCTGGGCATTGGTCGCAAGCTGGCCCCTTCCGAGCCACAGATTGTCCTCGAGCCCGACGCGCACATTGCCGCCAGCAAGCACGGCCGCCGCCACATAGGCCATCTGGTGACGGCCGAGCGAAAACGCGCTCCAGGTCCAGCTTTCCGGCACGTTGTTGACCATTGCCATGAAGGTGTTGAGATCGTCCGGCGCGCCCCACGGCACGCCCATGCAGAGCTGCACCAGGGCGTTTTCCTTCAACACGCCTTCCTTCACCAGTTCCTTGGCAAACCACAGATGGCCG
>JAMLIH010000138.1 GCA_023954255.1 Phyllobacteriaceae bacterium
AGCTTCTTGCCGTCGTGAAGCGTGTCGAGCCAGGCACAGATCACCCGGCTGTCGAACAGGACCTGGCCGTCATCCAGCACCATGGTCGGAATCTTGCCTGCCGGGTTGGACTGAACGATCCGCATGTCGGGATCGACCACATTGGCGTTTGCATCCATGATTTCGATACGGTCGGTCAGATCGCGCTCATGCGCGACGATCAGGCATTTGCGTACAAACGGCGAGGCAGGCGAGTACCAAAGTTTCATTGTCGGCCCTTTCTCCAAAACGGCGGAAAGGGGAACCTGCAACGATTCCGGCCCGCTCTCAACCGTGATTGTGTTGAAAACGTCATTGAACCGAAGCTGCCGGAAACCCAAAAGGCTGCCCGCCCGAAGATCGGGCGGAACCCGGCCGTTGCCTTTGTCGGGGCAAGGAGGCCGGGCCGTGCCTGCGGTCCGCAAGCACGCTCGGGGTGGGGCCTTTTGTAGAGACCACACGCCCGAGGCTGCCGTGGGGGACAGCCATGCGCACTTGCGGCCTGACCGGGTGGTGTGGGTAGGGGACCCCGGTCGACAATCAATCTAGCGGAAAATCTTTACGTAGCGGCAAATGGAACCGTTCAAAACCGGAACAATCGGTTTACCGCCCGCTAACCACGGCAAATGGGGTTCTGCGGGCCTTCAATTCCGGTGTCCGGCCTCAGTTTCTCGGAATGCCGCTGCCGGCCAGCATGCCGCTGATCCGCGCCAGTGTTTGCGGTGTCCTCGCGAGCCGCAGGAAGGCCTCCCGCTCACGGGCGAACATGTCCTGTTCCTCGATCAAGCCGCCCTGCCCGTTCTCGCCGCCGGTGACGATCCAGGCGATCTGCGAGGCAACCGTCACATCATGCGGCATGAAATGCCCTTTCGCCCTGCCCTTTTCGAGAAACTCGACCATGGCAGCATAAGCATCGCTTCCGGCAAGTTGGAATTGCGGGCGTTGGCGTGGCTCATAGCCACCCGCCATGGCATCGATTTCGGCCAGCGCTGCTGTCACCAGCCGGTCGCGGTTCATCACCTGGCGGTCGCGTTGCGGCAGAAAGTAGGTGAGATCGGCCGCCAGATCGGGCGAACTCGCCGTCCTGCCGTAACCGATCTGGTTGAAGGTGTTCCAGGCAGCCTTCTCCCAGTCGCCGGTTGCCTGATACCAGCGCCAGTAGGTCTCCTTCACCCCGCCGCCGCCCGGCACCACCCCAACGGCTGCCTCCACCAGACCGAACACCGTGTTGGCATGGGCAACCAGCCGGTCGCAATGGGCAAGCACCTCATATCCGCCGCCCAGCGCCAGGCCCGACGGCGCGCCCACTACCGGCTTGCTGCAGTAAAGCTGGGTTTCGACGGCAAGCTGAAAATCGTGCAGGAAGCGGTCCATTCCGCTCCAGTCTTCCTGCTCGATGAACGCCTTGAACCGTTCCAGATTGACGCCAGCGGAAAAGTGCTGGGCATCGTTGTGGATCAGCACGCCGCGGCTTTCGGCTTCCGCCGCCGCCCGCACGATCTCCATCGACTTGTCATCGAGCGCATTGGCCTTGGTATGGAACTCGACCAGCAGCACATCCTCGCCAATCCGGAAGCAATCGGCGGAAGCATTGCCGAATTCGGGCGAAAGCGTCTGGCGCGTCAGGTGAAAGCGGACGACGCCAGCGGCCAGATTGGCAGGCCTGAACGTGTTGCCCCAGTGGCGCACCTCCAGTGCCTTTCCGTTTGCCCGGTAGAAGCAGCGATC
>JAMLIH010000139.1 GCA_023954255.1 Phyllobacteriaceae bacterium
TGTCGGGCGGCGAACCGGCGGCGATCGTCCTGCTCGACGCGGTCGTGCGCCTGTTGCCCGGCGTCATGGGCAACGACCAGTCCGGCACCCATGAGAGCTTCGAGACCGGCCTGCTGGAGCACCCCCACTACACAAGGCCCGCCGAATGGGAGGGCCGGGCAATTCCCGACGTGCTCACCTCCGGCGATCACGGCAGGATCGAACGGTGGCGCCGCGAGCAGGCCGAGCGATTGACGCGGCAAAGACGGCCTGATCTTATGCCGGGCGGGAAAGCCGGAGGGGGAGAAAAATGACCGAAATCATCCTGGTTGCGCAATTGCTGGTGGCTGCCGGGGCGGCGCTCATGGCGCTGAAATACCTCGCCGGACCGGTGCCTGCGGATTATCACCGCCAGATCATCGAAAAGAGCGGCGGAAGCATTGAGACCGGCCACCAGCAGGTGCTGACGGCGCTCTACCGCGCCATGGGCGGGGGGTTCCTCGGCAATGCCGTATCGCTTGCCCTGCTCGCCTGGTTTGCCGGCACCAGCACCTGGGGCCAGTGGGCGATCCTGCTCAGCGGACTGGCTTCCATTGTGCCGATCATGGCGATTGCCTACCGGACGGAACAGGAAACCGGCGTCAGGACGCCCTGGCGGATCGCGGCAATCCTGCTGGCACTGCTGACCGCCGCCTTCCTGCTTTTCATCGCCGGCTGACAGGCCATTGTGCCCTGCGCAAGGCAGGGCACAGGCCGGCGCATAAAAATGCCCGCAGAGTGTCGACAAACCGCCCGTTTTCGCCTATAGCAGCGCGGAATTTCCGACATGACGGAAAATGCAATCGACCGGGTGCAAGCCATCCGGTGCGGGGTTGGCGGGTTGCCGCAGCGCATGTTCAATGCACCCCGAACCGGACTTGAACATTCTGGGTCGCTCTTGCCTTTCAAACAAGAACAAGGGTGTTCCGCAAAGAACCGCAAACGGGAAATCTGGCGGACAACGAAAACGAAGGTAAACTCAGATGAACATCATTCAGCAGCTCGAGGCCGAACAGGCCGCCAAGATCGCCGAAACCCGCAAACTGCCGGAATTCGAGCCGGGCGATACCGTGCGCGTTCTGGTACGCGTCACCGAGGGCACCCGCACCCGTATCCAGGCCTATGAAGGCGTCTGCATCGGGCGCGCCGGCGGTGGCCTCAACGAGAATTTCACCGTCCGCAAGATTTCCTATGGCGAGG
The DNA here is from genome assembly GCA_023954255.1 of Phyllobacteriaceae bacterium. Taxonomy (GTDB): domain Bacteria; phylum Pseudomonadota; class Alphaproteobacteria; order Rhizobiales; family Rhizobiaceae; genus Salaquimonas. The sequence goes on from JAMLIH010000139.1 coordinate 1,219, forward strand.
GCGTCGAGCGCGTCTTCCCGGTCTATTCGCCGCTGGTCGAGGGCGTCGAGGTCGTGCGCCGCGGCAAGGTGCGCCGCGCCAAGCTCTATTACCTGCGCAACCGCCGCGGCAAGTCTGCCCGCATCATCGAAAACACCAATGTCCGCGCCAAGAAGCTGAACGACGCCGAGCGTCAGGCATTCCTCGAGGAAAAGGCGAGGATGGAGGCCGAGAAGATCGCCGCCGCCGAGGCCCTGGCCAAGGAAAAGGCTGCCGAAGATGCCGCAAAGGCAGCCGAGGAAGCTGCTGCGGCAGCAGCGGAAGGCGAAGCCAAGGAGTAAGCTTGCCTTCGGGAAAGGCTGCTTTCCCAAGCAAAGCATTTTACTAGCATTGCAAAGGCGGTCCAACGGGCCGCCTTTTTGCATTCCGGCGGCTTGTTTTCTGCCGCGCGCGAACCGTCTCAATTCTTGACCTCCCGCCTGCTGCAG